>CAMOVV010000110.1 GCA_946627685.1 uncultured Bacteroidales bacterium | reverse complement strand
CAATGAGGAAATCGCCGAGTTCTGCCGCCTGAATCATGGCGTCACCTTCCCTATCATGGCGAAATGCGAAGTGAACGGGGAGAACGCGCACCCCGTGTTCAAGTGGCTATACGGCGAAAAGCCTTTCGCGGGTTTCGGCGAGGGTGAGACCGCGGCCTTCATGGACAATATGCTGGCGAAGGCCGATCCGAACTACGCCTCCAATCCCGACATCAAGTGGAACTTCACCAAGTTCCTTGTGGACAAGAAGGGACACGTCGCAGGCCGCTTCGAGCCCACTACGGCTCCCGAAGCCATGGACGATGAAATCAGGGCTCTTCTGTAAAGAAGTCAACGGTGCGGCGGATCGCCCTTTCGCACACGGGGCAGAAATCTTCGCACTCGTTGATTTTCATCCTGCATTCCTGGACGGGACGGTACACGCCTTTTGACATGTAGCCGCCTCCTTCATAGACCCCGAGGTGGCTGTTCAGCCTCTTCCTGGTGTCTTCGGGCAGGCTGTTCCAGATTCTTCTTACGTCATTTTCCCTCTCGACGGCATCTTCGGGGGTAGGAACCGGCGTGCCTTCCGGGAGCATGTCCGCCCATTTCGAGCCGAAGTCGGCAAGGGTGGTGAGGTTGGGCTCCCAGGGCTCTTTTTCAGGAACATACATAGGCTCGTAGCCGTCGTCGTAGTAGTATTCGTCGCCCAGGCCGGCGAAGGAATGCCCGAATTCGTGTACCAGCACCTTCGGGAACGTGGGATGGTCGGCGGAGCAGGTGAGAATGGAGTTGTAGATGCCTCCTCCTCCGTATATCGGGGTGTTGGAAATGACCAGGATATGCTCGAAGGACACCCCGCTGAGGGCGTCATAGACGGCCTTCATGCTCCCTGCCGTGAGATATCTTTCAGAGTAGAAGGTGTCGTAGTGGCATTGCAGGAGAGTGTTTTTCCATATACCCTTGTGGGGCACGCTGACTCCAGATTCTTCGGATTCCGCGGCCACCGCGACTATGTTGAACCGGTTTTTGAGGGAGGTGAACGGCTCGTGGGAGGTGAGGGCTTCGACGGCCCTTTTCGCGTCGGCGAAGAATTTCTCCTTTTCGGAGGCGGTGTAGCCGTCGCCGACTATGGCCAGGTCGATGCAGGAGGAGACGTCTCCGCTTTTAAGCAGGTATCTTGATTCGTAGGAGGTGGCGCTCACGGGCCGTATCAGGATGTCGGCAGGGTCCAGGGGGTGGGTGAGCGAGGACGTGACATTGCCTCTTATGTCCTTGAGGCTCACCCTTATATCCACAGGCTTGCGAGGGAAGGGGACCTGGAAGACGTTCTCGAAGGCCTTGTCCGATACCGTGGCCTCTTCCTCTGACAGCCATTCCTGGAAAAGGGTGGAGAAAGAATTGGCGTAGAGCACTTTTCCCGTCCCTTTCTCGAGGACTTCGATTATTCCGTTGCCTTCCAGGCACAGGTTGTCAAGGTTATGCCTCCTTCCGGCCCATCCGGAACTTGACAGGGCTTCGGAAAGATGAATCCGCTGCGTCTTGGCGTTTCCGGCGAAGATGTAGTCCAGGCGGAGGGTGCGGTCTTCGAAATGGCGGTCAAACTCCTGGGCGGCGCCGCGCGGGGCCTGGAGGAAAAGGATAAGGATGGCGATAAATAGGTTCTCGGGCTTCATTGTCAACGGGTTTATTGCGTAAATATAGAAAAAAGATAATTTTTTGCTAAATTCGCGAAACGTTCGTTTTGTTTTGAGAAAAAGAAGCAAAAGAAAAGGACCGGTCGTGGATCCGGAGTATCTTGAAAAGCAGAAGGCGTCTCTGATAAGGGGGCACAAGCAGAGTATCCTCTTGAATGACAAGGAATTGGCCGCCCTGGAAGAGTATTGCCGCCGTTTCAATGTGAAGAACCGCTCCGGACTTATCCGCGAGGCCCTTATGGAAAGGGTCCTTTCCGAGCTTGAAGAAAACCATCCTACACTTTTCTGAAACTATGTTAAAGAGAGTCTTTGTCGCCGCCGTTCTCTTCGCGGCAGTCTTTTCCTCGGCCGCGCAGGTTGGCCCTCTACCCCGGATGAACTGGGAGCAAGGCAATTATGACGCGCTGAACGGGCTTATCCGTCAGAACGGTGTCCTCAGCCCTTCCTACAACCCCGAGGACAGGCCTTATGCCGTGTTCGACTTTGACAACACCATCTCCTGCAACGACATCAGCGAGACCCTCATAGAGTATATGCTGGACAACCTCCTTTTCAAGATGACTCCCGGTCAGTTCCACGCCGCCTTCTACGAGTCCCTTCCCGACCCGGACGTACCCCTGCATGACTGGCAGGGAAGCCTGAAAGGAAGGAAGGTTACGGCCTCGCAGATGCTCGCCGACATCGAAAAGGACTACGGCTACATCTGGAAGCATTACAGCGCGAACGGAGGGGACAAAAGTCTCGAACAGATTCGCAAGACCCGCTGGTTCAGGGACTTCAAGGTGAAGTTTCGCTGGCTGTACGACAGCATCTATGAGTCGGTTCCCAACGGAATAAGCGACAGGTGGTATCTTCACATGTTCATGGGCTATACCCCGGAGGAGATTCAGGCCCTGACCTCCCGCTCCGTGGACTATTGGATGACAAAGCCGCTCCGCCGCACCGTCTCGGTTTCCGGGCGCAGGGGCCGCTCTGGCCGTATCCGTTCCTCCGTGTACACCGGCTTCAGGCTTATCCCGGAAATGGTCAGCCTGATTAATGTATTGAGGGATAACGGGATAGATGTATATATCTGCTCCGCTTCCCAGGAGGATGTCGTCGAGGGGGCCGCCTGCAATCCAAAGTATGGCCTCGGCTTCGACCCCGGCCATGTCTTCGGCATCCGCCTTAATCAGGATTCTTCGGGCAGGGTGGCTTCCGGCCTGCTTCCCGGGTATCCCGTGACCTGGGGCCCCGGCAAGGTCGAGGCCATAAAGGCTTTCATGGCCCCCGCCCACCACGGAAGGGAGCCTCTTCTGGTCTGCGGTGACAGCAACGGGGATTATGATATGATGGTGATGTTCCCGGGTCTTGGCAATGCCCTTATTGTCAATAAGAACGCCGGGGGAAAAATAGGCTCTCTCTGCAAGGAGGGACTTTCCGGCCCCGCCTCAAGGTATCTCGTCCAGGGCAGGGACGAAAACGAGGGCCGTTTCATTCCTTCGAAAGAACCTGTATTGTTGAAATAATTATGAAAGGAGTTTATGTATTTCTCGCCGACGGCTTCGAGGATATGGAAGCCCTTGGCACGCTGGATGTCCTCAGGCGCGGAGGCCTGGATGCCAGGACTGTAGCCGTGCAGACCGGCAAACCCGACGACTATGTTTATGGGGAGAGGTTCGTGACCTCGTCCCGGGGCGTTCCCGTAGTGGCCGACCTCACTTTCGAGGAGTTCCTCGCGGTCGCCTCCGCGGAGGAGTCTTCGGCGGAGGGCGCCATGGTTTTTCCCGGAGGAATGCCCGGTTCAAAGAATCTCGCTTCCACCGGGGAGCTTATGGACATAATGAAAAGGCACTTCGCCGCCGGGGGAGTGGTCGGCGCTATCTGCGCCGCTCCCGGACTGGTCGCCTCGCAGCTGGATTCCCTGGAGGGACGCAGTTTCACTTGCTTCGACGGTTTTGAAGACCGTCTTCTCGCAAAGGGGGCCCGCTATGTCAAGGCTCCCGCCGTGACGGACGGAAATCTCGTAACCGGCCGCGGAGCCGGCTGCGCCATTGATTTCGGCTGCGCCCTTCTCCGTCTTCTGAAGGACGAAAAAACTGTGGCGGAAGTCCGCCACGGCCTTATGCTTTAGATTCTCCGCCCTATTCGGTGAAAATGTCATCCTGGTAGAGGGCTATCCTGTTCAGCGCCGGTTCTGCATAGGATTTCGTGACGGTCACCCTGACAGCGGTGGCCGTCGTTTTTTCGGTGAGGAGTATTCTCTTGTAGCCGATGGTCGTTTCCGAGGCTATTTCCTTCCACTGCCCGCCGGGGGTCTGGGCCTCTACCTTGAAAGACGCGACCCTCTGGCCGAGAGGTATGTATTCCTGGAGCATGACGCGGTTGAAGGTCCTTTCTTCGGGGAAGGTCAGGGTGAGGGAAGGGGTCAGGCAACCCTCCGGAGCCGCCCAGAAAGAGTTGTAGTCTTCTTTCAGGAGGTTTGCGGCCTTCCAGACCCGGCCCCTTTCGGCCGAGGCCTTTATCTTCGCTCCGGCGGCGAGGTCGGTGGCGAATATCCTGTCGAGGGCGGCCCTCAGTTCCATGAGCCTTGCCGAGTCGGCCTCATGCAGAAGTCCCCTGTTGTCGGGAGGTACGTTCAGAAGAAGCAGTCCGTTGCGTCCCACGCTGCTGTAGTAGATGGAAAGGAGATGGGAGAGGCTTTTGACCTTGTCGTTCTCGCTTTCCCTCCAGAACCATCCGGGACGGATGGACACATCCACCTCGGCTGGAATCCAGTTCTTTCCGTGTACGTTGCCCATGTTCAGGGTGTCCGTGCGGGGAGCGCCGATTCCAGGCGTAAACCCTTCAGTGTCAAGACGGCTCCAGTTGGTCTTACCTGCAATTCCCCTTTCGTTCCCGACCCAGCGGCAGTCCGGTCCCACGTCGCTGAACATGATTGAATGGGGGTTGTGGCCGCGGACCACGGAGTGGAACCTGTCCCAGTCATAGACCTGTTTCTTCCCGTTGGGGCCTTCTCCGTTGGCCCCGTCGAACCACTGCTCGAAGATGGGACCGTATTTCCCGTGCACGTCGTCGAGGGTGGCTGCGAAGACGTCATTGTAGCCGGGGGTGCCGTAGTGGGGGGCGTTCCTGTCCCAGGGAGAGATATAGACTCCGAATTTCAGGCCTTCCTTTTCGCAGGCCTCCTTGAGGTCGGCGAGGACGTCGCCTTTGCCGTCCCTCCAGGAGCTCTTCGCCACGGAGTGGGTGCTGCCGGTGCTGGGCCACAGGCAGAAGCCGTCGTGATGTTTTGCCGTGATGATAATCCCCTTGAAGCCGGCGGCTTTGGCGATACGGGCCCACTGCCCGCAGTCCATGGCCGTAGGATTGAACATGTCTTCGGGCTCGGTGCCGTCTCCCCATTCCTTGCCGGAGAAGGTGTTGGGGCCGAAATGGACGAACATGTTGGTCTCCATCTTCTGCCATTCCAGCTGGTCTGGAGTGGGAACGGGTCCGTAAGGCTGCGGAGGGGCGGCGCAACCGTGGACAAGCAAGCATGAGATGATTGCGGCGGCGAGGCCGCTGATTGTTTT
>CAMOVV010000109.1 GCA_946627685.1 uncultured Bacteroidales bacterium | reverse complement strand
GTGAAGCCGAAGGTGGGGGTGTTGTCCGGAAGAGGAAGGTCGTTGTCGATGGTCTTGGGAACGTGGATGTTGTGGATAGGATAGTGCTTGGCCTCGAGGAACTTGGCGATTCTGTTCGCCGTGGAAGCGGTGTCGTCGCCGCCGACGGTGACAAGAAGCTTGACGTTGTTGTCCTGGAACAGGCCGAGGTTGAAATTCTTCTCGAAATCCTCGTTGGTGGGTTTGAAACGGCTCATCCTGAGGTAGGAACCGCCCCTGTTGAAATAGGCGTCAGCCTTGGCGAAGTCGAGCTCTTCCGTCTCGGGTTCGTTGCTGAAAAGTCCGGAATAACCGCCGTGAAGGCCGATTACCTTGAAACCGTGAGAAAGGAAGGTCTTTGTGACAGAGCACACTACGGTGTTCATGCCGGGAGCGGGACCGCCTCCGCAGAGAATGATGATAGCGTCTTTCATGATAGTACTATGTTTGATGTTATGATTTCCATTGGCAAATCGTGCAAATTTACCTATTTTCATTTAAAAAACAGCCTTTCGCAGGTGAAATCCCAGGGACGGACGCTGACGCGGACCGTCATTTCCCCCTTTCCCGTGGCATCAGCGGGAATGAAAATGTCCGAGCGCATTTCCTCCGATGAGAAATTCGAGGCTAGAAGAAGGATTTCCTCTCCGAAACTCCGCAGGAAGGCGAAATGCTTGTCGGGATTGAATCCCTCCGAGGAGCCGTTGCACCAGCAGAGGTCGTAGGATGAACCTTTCGCCGCTGCAGGGGAGTGGGAGAGGGTCAGGAGTTCCCGGAATCTTCTCATAAAGGACAATTCCCTTTCCGTCAGTCCTTTGCCCGTGTGTATATGATTGTAAAGCCGCCTTGGCCCGGCCGGGGACCACCAATCGAAAATCGTCGTCCTTCCGTCCTTTCCGCTGAATCCTTCTTCCTCCATCCCTTCCTCTCCAATCTCCTGGCCGAAATACACCATGAAAGGGGCTGTGTTCCAAAGGGCTGATACGGCAAGGGCGCAAAATTCCCTTTCCGCGTCGCCTGCATAAAAGTCCGAAGGGAACCTGACCTCGTCGTGGTTTTCCAGGAAATTCAGCATCCTTGGCTGCAGGGGGCCGAGAAACTGCCAGTTGCGGGTGATTCCGTCTGCGCGAGCCCCGTGGCAGATGATGGAGCGGAGGGTGTCGTAAAGGCCTGACTTGTCGTAGAGGATGTCGAAGCCTACCTCGTTTATGTATTTGGAATACAGGTTCTTGTCATAGACTTCCGCTATGAGGACGATTTCGGGAAAGTCTTTTTTCAGAAGGGGTATCGCCCATTTGAAAAACTCCGGAGGAACCATTTCCACCATGTCGCAGCGGAATCCGTCAACGCCGAGGGAAGACCAGTACCTGAGTATGTGGAGCATCCTGTCCCAGGTCGGGGTGCGGAAGTCGCAGTAGTTCAGCCGGACGGTCTCCCACCAGTCGTTCATGCCGGGAGAGGGGGAGAAGCAGTTACCGGAGGCCTTCGCGGGAAATTCATCGTAAGCGGCTTTCACGGGGAGGGAAAGGGGCTCTCCCGGATAATAGTAGAAATCGTTTTCGGCTTTCCAGTGGACAAAGGTGTCGTCCTGCGCCCCGAGGACAGGAAATTCGGGATGGGAAAGGCCGAGACGGCCGTACTCCCTCGCGACATGGTTGGGTACAAAGTCAATCAGGGCCTTGAGTCCGAAGGAATGGATTCTCTTTAACAAAGACTTGAACTCATCCATTCTTTTCTCTTGACAATCGGCAAGATATGGATTGACATCATAATAATCCACAATCGCGTAGGGGGAGCCTGCCCTGCCTTTCAGCACCTTTGCCGGGGGACAGGAAGGGCAGGAATAGGCACTCGCGTGTCGGATTACTCCGGTGAGCCAGATATGGGTGATTCCGAGGTCTTTCAGGTACCCGAGGGTTGCCTCGTCGATGGATGAGAATTTTCCGCTGCCGTTTTCTTCGTAGGAACCGTCGTGCGCTTCCTTGGCGGCCGTGTTGCCCCAAAGCCTTGGAAGAATCTGGTATATGACGGTATCAGGCATTTTCTCTTCTTCGGAATTCACACATTGCGAGTGAGGCTGCGACGGCGGCGTTGAGGGATTCGGCCTTGCGTCCGGCAAAGCGAGGAATCAGCAGCCTGTCTGTCGTCTGCGCGGCAACTTCCGGAGAAATTCCCCTGGATTCGTTGCCGATGACGATAATGGACGCGGCGTCCTTTCCCGCATCGAGAGGCGAGCGGAAAATGTCGCTTCCGTCCAGGAAGGTGCCGTACACCCTGCCTCCGGAAAGGGCCGCGGCCTTGCATAAGGAGGGGATGGAGGCATACTTGAAGGGAACCCTGAAAATGGCTCCCATCGTGGCCTGAACGACTTTGGGATTGAATACGTCCACCGTGTCGGGGGAGGCGTAGATGCCGTCGATGCCGAACCAGTCGGCTGTGCGTATGATGGTGCCGAGGTTGCCGGGGTCCCGTATGGAATCGAGGGCCAGGAAGAGGCCTTTTCCCGGGTTTTCCGGAGCAAGTTCCGGTACATCTTCAGGAATCCTCACGACGGCGAGGACGGGAGAAGGGGTGGTGAGGGAAGATATCCTTGACATGGCCTCCTGTCCTATTTCAGAGGCCCTGTACACCTTCACCACCTCGAAGGACGAGTCCAGGGCTTCCCGGACAAGTTTTTCCCCTTCCACCGCGAAAAGCCCCAGGGAGTCTCTGAACTTTTTGGCTCCCAAGGACTTTATTCTTTTTATTTCGCCGGAGGACAGAGGCGTCATCTTCTTTTTCCGGAAGATTTCCTTTTATGGCTCTTCTTGCGTCCCAGCAGCATGAATGCCACGATTGCGAGGACGGCCAGGGCTATGATGACATAGGTGGCGGTGCTGGCGTTGTCACCCTTGACCCTTGACCACATGGCCATGAGGGCCTCGGTGCGGTCGGCGCTGTCGTGCATCATGGTGCAGCGGTCGATGACGGACTTGTCGGGGTAGAGGACATAGTCCACGGGAACGGCCGTCGCTTCGGGGCCGAAGAAATAACTTGCGTCAACGGGCCTGCAGTTTTCGGGGTCGAGCTGGGCCTCAAGTATTTCCTCTCCTCCCACGGCGCTCACGTAGCCGATGACGTCCATGTTGCGGATGGCGTTCTCGGGCTTGCACATGAAATCGATGAAATACCTCGCGGCCTTCACGTTCCTTGCGTACTTCGGTATTACCCAGGCGTCGAACCACACGTTGGAACCCTCCTGGGGCACGGCATAATCGAGTGTAACACCAATGTTAGCAGCCTCGTCGATGGCCCATTTGGCATCCCCGCTCCAAGACAGGTTGAGCCAACCTTTCTCCTTGGTCATCAGTTCCTTGCCGAAATCGGCCTCCCAGCCCTGCACTCCGTCTTTCATGGAGTTGAGCCAGTTTTCCACCAGGGCGATGGACTCGTCGGAGGCATCCCTTGCGGCCTGGTCGAGGGTGAGCTTCCCGGAGTCGATTTCATCCTTTTTCAGATATACGATAAGGGCGGTATATACATCCCTGAACGCATCCTTTACATAAATCTTTCCGGCATATTTGGGATTCCTGAGCACTTCCCAGCTCTTCACCTCCTCGGGAGAGACATATTTCGGGTTGTAGAGGATCCCGGTCGTGCCCCACATGTAGGGGACGGCATATTTGTTGGCGTCTTTCCCACCCGCATCTATGAGCCTCAGCATGTTCATGATGAAGGGGGAGATGTTGCCGGTGTAGTCGGGGGCGTTCCCGAAGTCCCTGTCGATGGGAAGGAGAAGGTCCTGCCTGAGCATCCTCTCGATGATGTAGTCGGAAGGGCAGACGACGTCATAGTCCTCGTGTCCTTTCTCAATCTTGGAGAGCATCACTTCGTTGATGTCGAAGAGCTGATAGACGATCTGGACTTTTTCCCCGGTCTGTTCCTCATACCATTTCTCGAATTCGGCGATGAGGTCTTCGTCGATGTAATCGGCCCAGTTGTACACCTTCAGGGTGTGCTCCCTGTCTGCGGCGGAGAGGGCGGCCGAAACCGTAAGGAAAGCGCAGAGAAGGAATGATGCGATTTTTTTCATTTTATTTCTTTTGTCTTGAATTTCTGATGTTTATGATGATAAGGAGGAGAAGGACGGTGAGGAAGATGATTGTCATCAGGGGACGGAGCTCGGGGGTGAGTCCGCCTTTCCTCGCATCGGCGTAGATGTAGGTGGAGAGGGTCTCCAGGCCCTGGTTGCCCTTGGTGAAGAGGGTGACGGCGAAGTCGTCGATGGAAAGGGTGAACGCAAGGATGAAGCCTGACACCATGCCGGGACGTATCTGGGGAAAGATAACCTTCCGGAGGGCCTGGGAAGGCGTTGCGCCGAGGTCCAGGGCGGCCTCATAGGTGTTGGGATTCATCTGGCGAAGCTTCGGCATGACGCTGAGCACCACGTAGGGGGTGCAGAACGAAATGTGGGCGAGAAGGACCGTGACATACCCCTGGGTGACGCCGACAGCGACGAAGAGGATGAACAGGGAGATACCCGTGATGATGTCGGGGTTCAGCATGGGGATGTCGTTGAGGAGGGTCACGGACTTCTTTTTCCAGCCCTTGAGGTTGAAAATGCCCACGGCGGCTATGGAACCCAGAATCGTGGATATGGCCGCGGAGAGGATGCCTATGGTTAGGGTGTTTTCAATCGCATGCACCAGGGAGCCGCTCACATGGCCGTTGAAAAGGTTGGAATAGAGCTTGAAAGACAGCCCGCTCCAGTTTCCCATGACCTTCGCCTCGGTGAACGAGAAGACGGCTATGATGACGATGGGGGAGTAGAGTATCAGCAGCAGGAGCCACAGATAGGATTGAGCGAGAAACTTTTTCATATCACACCTCCCGTTTCATCCTCGCGGGCGTTGTCCTCGCCGGCAAGTATCGTCGTTATTCCTATGAGAACCAGCATGATAAGTGCAAGGGCAGAACCGTAGTTCCAGAAACCGTTGTTGATGTTTTCCTGGATGGTGGTTCCGAAGAGCTTCACTTTGTTCAGGGTGAGGAGCTCGGCCACGGCGAAGGTGGAAATCGTCGGCATGAACACCATCAGCACTCCGCTCCACACTCCCGGCATGGAAAGCGGCAGAACCACCTTGGTGAACACCCTGGCGGGCGTGGCCCCGAGGTCCTGCGCGGCTTCTATGTAGCTGGAAGGCATTTTGTTGAGCGTGTTGTAGATGGGATAAACC
>CAMOVV010000108.1 GCA_946627685.1 uncultured Bacteroidales bacterium | reverse complement strand
CTGTGACATGTGGCCGGGCCCTTACGGAAACTGGGGGTCGAGGAAGTATCTGATGGCCAGCCTGGACCAGAGCCTGAAAAGGATGAAGCTGGACTACGTGGACATTTTCTATTCCCACCGCTACGACCCCAGGACTCCGGTCGAGGAGACGATGCAGGCCCTCGTGGACATCGTCCGCCAGGGGAAGGCCCTGTACGTCGGTCTGTCAAGATATCCCGCCGACAAGGCCGCGCAGGCGTATTCTTACCTTGCCGCCCGCGACGTTCCCTGCCTTCTTTACCAGGACCGCTACAACATCATCGACCGCTCTCCCCAGTGCAGCGGCCTTATCGACCTCGCGAAGGAAGCAGGCTCAGGATTCATAGCCTTTTCGCCTTTGCAGCAGGGCCTTCTTTCCAATAAATACCTTCACGGCATTCCCGCCGATTCCCGCATGGCCCGCGGAGGCTCCCTGAAGAAGGAAGTCCTCACTCCGGCCATGACGGAGGCTCTCGGCGGCCTTGACAGACTGGCTTCCCAAAGGGGACAGAGCCTTGCCGGCATGGCCCTTTCATGGCTCCTGCACGACAGCAGGGTCACGTCCGTCATCATCGGCGCCAGCTCGGTGGCCCAGATTGAGGACAACCTCAAGGCCCTTGGCCACTGCGGCTTCTCTGAGGAGGAACTGAATCTGATAGAGACGCTTTCCGCTCCGGTGCAGATGAAGAAGCTTCCGTAAATGGAGGAAGCGCCTCTCCGTGCGGAGAGATTGCGTAAAAACGGATAAAATCCTTATTTTTGCAGAATGATAGGCAATTCCTCTTTTTTATCGGATCTTTTTAAATCCCTTGGGGAAAAACTCAAGGAGTCGCTGGCTTCGGTGCTTCCGGTCAGTGTCATCGTCATCCTTCTGTCGTTTACCCCCTGGCTCAGTCTTTCCTCCGATGAGATGTGGCTTTTCATCGGGGGGACTTTGATGCTCATTTTCGGAATAGGTCTTTTCAATGTGGGGGCAGATATGGCCATGACCCCGATGGGACAGTATGTGGGAGAGGGACTTACCTCGTCTAAGAAGATGGGGCTCCTTCTTTCGGTGGCCTTCGTCATGGGCCTTCTCATAACCGTGGCCGAGCCGGACCTTTCAGTCCTCGCCGCCCAGGTCGGGACTATAATGAACGGTCAGCTGCTCATTTACACGGTCGGCCTGGGAGTGGGGCTCATGTTGCTTCTCGGCGTCATGAAAATCGTTTTCCACGCCGACCTCACGTCCATCCTGCTTTTCTGCTACATGGTGCTTTTCTGCCTGGCGGCCCTTCTGATGGACAATGACGACCGCTGGCCCCTGCTGTCCATGTGCTTCGATTCCGGAGGAGTCACGACCGGACCCATAACGGTTCCCTTCATAATGGCCCTCGGCGTCGGAATCGCCATGACGGTGGGCGGACGCAACGCTTCGGAGAACAGTTTCGGCCTCATCGCCCTTTGTTCGGTCGGACCGATAGCCGCAGTTCTCGTCCTTTCTTCGCTCACGTCCGGGCCCCTCGACTTTAAAATTCCTGATTACTCGATGGAAGCCGTCCGGGAGGAGGGGATGGGCGCCCTGCTTCTCGGCACCATGGGAGATGTGGCCAGGTCCCTTGTATTCATAGTCCTGTTCTTTTTCATCTTGCAGTTCCTGATTCTGAAACTGCCCTGGACCAAGATTATTCAGATTATTTTCGGAATTGTCTATACCTTCGTCGGGCTGGTTCTCTTCCTCAGCGCGGTGGAAATGTCTTTCATGCCCGTGGGATTCAAGATAGGCCAGAGCCTTGCGTCGCAGAATCCGGTTATCATCATAGCCCTGGCCTTTATCATAGGCAATGTGGTGGTGCTGGCGGAGCCTGCCGTGCATGTCCTCAACAACCAGGTGAGCGAGATAACGGGAGGGGAAGTGTCCAGGCGCCAGATGATGATGGCCCTTTCCATAGGCGTCGGCGTGTCGATAGGACTTTCGGTGATAAGGGTCTATTACGGATTCTCCCTGCTTTATTATCTGATTCCCGGATATATCCTTTCCCTGGGCCTGTCGTTCCTTGTGCCCAAGCTCTACACGGCGATTGCCTTCGACTCCGGCGGAGTGGCGAGCGGCCCCCTCACCTCCAGCTTCATTCTTCCCCTTGTCATCGGAGCCTGCATGGCCCTCAAGGGAGAGTCCTCCGTGCTGGAACTCGCCTTCGGAGTGGTGGCAATGGTCGCCATGACCCCGCTGATTACCATCCAGAGCCTCGGATTCCGCTCCGTGGTCTCGGTGCGTATGCGCAAGAATGCAGCCGTACGACGCATTCTCGCTTCCAAAGATGAAGACCCGATTATTTATTTCGAATAGCCGCTTATGTCACGCAATATCGCTCCCGTCAAATTGGAAATGCTGCTTGTCGTGGTTCACAGCAACAAGACGGCTTATTTCTCTTCCCTGATTCAGTCCCAGCAGGCCAACCTCCAGCTTACCATGCCCTGCAAAGGTACTACTCACTTGATACTCAATTATCTGGGACTTACTGACAGGCCCAAGACCCTAATCATGGGCATCGTGCGGGAGGATGAGGCGTCCTCGCTGGTCTCCCTGCTCGACGAGACTTTCAAAAAAGGCGGCGATTACAAGGGAATCGCCCTCACGGTGCCTTTTTCCAGCATGATAGGCACCCTTGCCTACGGCTTCCTGAGCAACGAAAAACAAATAAAGGAGAGTTTATAATATGTCACAGGAAAACACCAAATTCGAACTGGTCGTCTGCATAGTGAATGCAGGTTTTTCAGAAACGGTGATGCAGGCTGCACGTTCCGCCGGTGCAAAAGGTGGCAGCGTCATCCGAGGCAGGGGAACCGCCAATCCGGAGGCCGAAGAGTTCTTCAATATCAATATCCAGCCGGACAAGGAGGTCGTGTTCACCGTCGTGCCATCCTCCATCAAGGACGATGTCCTCAAGGCTGTTTACAAGAATAACGGCCTTTCCACTGAAGGGGCCGGAATCGTTTTCTCCCTGCCCGTCAGCAAGACTACCCTGGGGTAGTTTGATGTTTCCGGCCGGGTCAGAAATCAATCTTCACCGGGTCGGACGTAAATGAATTGATGGTCGCCTTCGCGTCCGTGAGGAAGTACACGGCCGTGTTGCCGTCGTTTTCGTTGTACATGCTACGCAGCTCGGGATTGGCGTCCAGCATGGCTTTTTTGATTTGGACCCTGTGGTCTTCCACGAGGGTGGCGGTGACCCTCAGCCACTGCTTTCCGTCGTATGCGCAAATCGCGACTTTTGGATTGGCTGCAATCTGCTTCGCTACATCCTTTACGTGTCCTGTCTGGATATATAGCTTGCCTTCAATTATTTCGGCGGTTCCGAAGGGACGCACCCGAGGCTGGTCGCCGTCCGCTGTCGCCAGGAAATAAACCTGGGTCGCGCTCAGGAATCCCTGCACGGTTTTCATGCCTTCCGGATTTGGGGAAGTGTATTCTTCGGGGTTGATTGCGGTTTTTCCGCCGTCTTTTTTGGGGGAGCAGGAAACAATGAGGCTCATAATCGCCAATGCTGTCAAAATTCGGTTCATGTTATTATGGAATATGGTGGTCAGAGGAATTTGGCTATTTCGTCGAGGGGTTTCCTGTTGGGCCGTTTCGGGTCTGAGGCCCTGTGTCCCAGGGCGATAACGGCCATGACCGCCTCTTCCTGGGGAATGCCGAATATGGAGCGGATGGCGTCGGCGTCCCGGCCTCCCATAATCAGGGTGTCGAAGCCCATGGCCCTTGCTTTCAGCACGAGATAGGCGTTGCTCAGCCCGTTGTCATAGGCGCCCCAGCCGTCACCCGTTTCGCCGACGGGGGTGCCGTCCCTGCGGAATCCGGACTGTCCCTTTACGAATGTGGAAACGATGAAGACCCCTGCCCCTTCCGTACTCTTACTGTTCCTTTCACCGATGGCTTCCCTCACGGCTTCCACCTTTTCGGCGGACATGGCCACGTAGTAGCGGCTGGGCTGGGAATTTGTCCAGGACGGAGCATCTTGGGCGGCTGTTATCAGGGTGCGGACATCCGCTTCCGAGATTGTCTTGGAGGCGTCGAAATCGCGGATGCTCCGGCGTGAAGCTAGGACTTCATCAAAAGAAACGGCCTGCTTCGGGGCCTGCCTGCACGACAGCAGGGCGGAGGCGGCAAGCGCGATGGTGAAAATCAGTCTGATGGGCATTTTGGCTGTATGTGTCATAGCTCTACGGATTTACGTACAAAAATAAGAAAAAATCTTTTTGCGGGGAAACACCGGAAAAGTTCCGTTCCATATCTGCGTGAAGCACTGCAGGAAGGGGGCGGCATTTGCGTGTGCGGAAGAAAATGTTTAATTTTGAATTGTTTTATGGCTTCAAAGAAAGGAAAGATACTGATTGTCGATGACAACCCGGGCATCCGGCGGGCGCTGGAGATTCTGTTGCCGATACATTTCGAGCAGGTGAAGACCATCCCTTCGCCGGCTACTCTGGTGAACTCGCTGGAGCAGTTCCGGCCTGATGTGGTGCTGCTGGACATGAATTTCTCTTCCGGCATCAATACCGGCAACGAAGGTCTCTACTGGGCCGGGGAAGTCAAGAAGATGGCGCCGGAGGTGGAGGTGGTGCTGTTCACCGCTTATGCCGATATCCAGCTGGCTGTTGAGGGGATGAAGCGTGGGGCGTTTGATTTCATCGTGAAGCCTTGGGACAATGAGAAGCTGGTGGCGACTCTCACCGCCGCCAGGGACAAGGCCCGGAAGGCGATGGGGAGAGATTCTTCGGGCTCCGCCCCCGGAATGATAGGAATCCCTGAGGGTGTCACCCTGAACGAGGTGAAGGGTCCCGATGGGCGAAGCGAAGGAGCCATGTTCTGGGGCTCATCCAAGCCCATGGCGGCCATTCGGAAAACGCTGGACAAAATCGCTCCTACCGATGCCACCGTGCTCATTACCGGCGAGAACGGTACGGGCAAGGACGTCCTGGCGCGGGAGATTCATGCCCGCAGCCTCCGCAGTGAAAAGCCCATGGTGGCGGTGGATGCCGGAGCCATCACGGAGACTCTTTTCGAGAGCGAACTTTTCGGTCACGTGAAGGGCGCGTTCACCGATGCCCATACTGACCATGTCGGCAAGTTCGAGCAGGCCGACGGCGGGACCCTTTTCCTGGACGAAATCGGCAATATCCCCCTGCATCTGCAGGCCAAGCTCCTTCGGGTAATCCAGAACCGGAGCGTGGTGCGGGTCGGCGGGAGCAAGGCCATCCCGGTGGAC
>CAMOVV010000107.1 GCA_946627685.1 uncultured Bacteroidales bacterium | reverse complement strand
TCCTTCCGTTGGCAAGCACCACGTTGTAGGCTCCGATGTGCTGGGGGATACCACCGGCCTCACCGGCGATGACGTTGGATTTGCGGATATAGTCGAGGAGGGAAGTCTTGCCGTGGTCTACGTGGCCCATCACGGTGATTACCGGCGGCCTGGGCACGAGGTCTTCCTCCCTGTCGGGGGTGTTGTTGCCGATTTCCTCGGTGAGGTCGGCGGTGACGAATTCTACCTTGTATCCGAATTCCTCGGCCACGAGGACGAGGGCTTCGGCGTCCAGCCTCTGGTTGATGGACACCATCAGGCCAAGGCTCATGCAGGCCTTGATGACGTCGTTCACGGGGGTGTTGTTCATCAGGGTGGCAAGGTCGTTCACCGTCACGAACTCGGTGACTTTCAGGGTCTTCTTCTCTGCCAGCTCCTGCTGTATCTCCTCCTGGGCCCTGTTTGCGGCCGCCTCTCTCTTTTCCTTGCGGTACTTGGCTCCGAAGTTGCTCTTCTTGCTGTCGTTCATCCTTGCGTAGGTCTCCTTGACCTGCTTCTGGATTTCCTTCTGCATCGCTTCGGTCTCGGCTTCGGTCATGACCTTGCCGAACTTGCCGCGGTCGCGTTTCCTTCCGCCCTTGGAGGCTTCGTCCCTCTTGGCTCCTCCCTGTGAAGGGCCCTTCTGTTCCTTGCGGGGCTTGCCTTCCACGGTGCTGCCCACCTTGTTGACATCCACCTTGCGGGTGCCCTTCGTTATCCTTTCACGCTTCTTGCCGGCTTCCTTTTTCTTCTTCTCAAACTGGCTGAGGTCGATTTTGCCGATTATCTTAAGGCCGATGGCGGAGTCGTCCTTCGTCTGGGCGGCAGGTTCCGCGGCGGGAGCGGGCTCTGCCGTTTCCTCTTTCTCCGCTTCGGGAGCCTCCCCGTTCTCTTCCGCGGGGGCTTCCTTCTCCTCTTCTTCTGCCTCGGGAACCACGGGCTGAGGTTCCGGCTCGGGCTCCGGGGCGGGTTCCGGCTCGCTCTCGACGACGCTCTCGGGCTGAGGCTCGCTCTGGGGGGCCGGCTCGGGCTGAGGCTCTTCTACAGGCTCGGGCTCCGGCTCGGCGACGGGTTCAGGTTCCGGCTCGGGCTGAGGCTCGGGTTCTGGCTGAGGCTCCGGCTGCGGCTCGCTCTGGGGGGCCGGGTTGGGCGAGGACGAAGGGACGAAGCCCGTCGTACTCTTTATTATGGTCTCCCTCACGGGCTCGTAATCGTCCTCGGCTTCCTTCTCCACCTTCTTTCCGGCCTTGTCGAGGATGTCGGTGAGCCTGATGTCTATCTGCTCGGAGGCCAGCTTGGCTTCGAGGTCTTTCCCGAACTGTTTTTCAATGTCGGCGAGGTACTCGTCCGAAATTTTTGCATTGGGATTGGCTTCGACCTGCACACCCTTGCTGGAAAGAAAATCCGCGAGGGTCTGTATGCCGATGTTGTATTTTTTGATAATCTTGTTTAATCTGATTTCCGCCATATATTCTGGTTAAAAGTTATCAAATGCGCCGGAGTTAGTCCTCAAATTCGGCTTTGAGTATCCTGAACACTTCTTCCACGGTGTCTTCCTCGAGGTCGGCCCTGCGGGCGATGTCTTCGGGGGAGTAGGAGAGTACGGCCTTGGCCGTGTCGCAGCCGATTTCTTCGAGCTTGTCGATAATCCACTGGTCGATTTCGTTGGAGAATTCGCTGAGAAGGACGTCTTCCTCCTCCTCCGCGGCCTGGTCTTTCGGGAGTTCCCTCCAGACTTCGATTTCCCTGTCCACCAGCATTCCGGCGAGCTTGATGTTGACGCCGCCGCGGCCGATGCCCTTCTTCACTTCGTCAGGCAGCATATAGACCTTTACCTTGTCGTCCGGACCGGAGCCCATGTCGATGGAGGAAACCCTTGCGGGATTGAGGGCCCTCTGGATGAGGAGCTGGGGGTTGGAAGTCCACTGAATCACGTCGATGTTCTCGTTGCGGAGCTCACGGACGATGCCGATGATGCGGGAGCCTTTCACTCCGATGCAGGCTCCGATGGGGTCGATCCTGTCGTCGTAGGACTCTACAGCCACCTTGGCCCTCTCTCCGGGAATCCTGACGACCTTCTTTACGGTGATGAGGCCGTCGTAGATTTCGGGAACCTCCATTTCGAAGAGCTTGCGGAGGAAGTCTTCGCTGGTGCGGGACAGGAGGACGTAGGGGGTGGTGTTGTTCTTCATTTCCACGCTCTTGATGATGGCCCTCACGGTGTCGCCCTTCTTGAACCTTTCTCCGGGAATCTGCTCGGCCTTGGGAAGATGGAGCTCGTTGCCGTCCTCGTCGAGGATGATGACCTCTTTCGACCAGGTCTGGTAGATTTCTCCGGAGAAGATTTCACCGATCTTGTCGGTGTATTTCTTGAAGACATTGGCCTTGTCTATGTCCATGATGCGTCCCTGCAGGTTCTGGCGGATGTTGAGGATGCCCCTGCGGCCGAAGGATGCGAGGGAAAGCCTCTTGGAGTAGGTGTCGCCGATTTCGTAGTCGTCTTCGCCCGAGTCCTCTTTCACCTGTTCGAGGGTCATCTGGGTGACGGGATTGTCAACTTCTTCCACGATGTCGAAGTTCTGGTAAATCTCGCAGTCTCCCTTGTCAACGTTGATGATGACGTCGAAATTGTCGGCCGACCCGTAGGTTTTGGCGAGCTGGGTCATGAAAACATCCTTGAGGACGCCCATCATGACCGGCCTGTCGATGTTCTTTTCTTCCTTGAAGTCCTTGAACGCATCGATCAAGGTTACCACGTCTTCTTTTCTTTTTTCCATTTGGGGTTTATGTGATTAATATTTAAAAATCTATCCACGGGGTCACCGAATTTATTCCGGAGAACGGGAAAACGTCCTCCAGGGTGACCTGTTCCTTCCTTTTCTTTCCTTCCACGGCCTGCATCGAAGTGTATTTCAGCGTGACGGATTCCGGGTCGAAGGCGGTGAGTTCCCCCTTTATCCGCCTTCCTCCCTTCAGACGCACGTCCACCGTCGAGCCGAGGGCCTTCTTGAACTGCCTGGGGTCTTTCAGAGGCTGGTCCAGGCCCGCCGAGGTGACGGTGAGGGAGTAGTCTTCCGCGTTCCTGTCGAAGGCGGCGAGGAAGGCGTCGTTCATGGTGACGCAGTCGTCCATCGTCACCGTGCCCTCTTCCCTGTCCAGGGTGAGGGTTATGTCGTTGTCGCGCGAAACCGCGACGTCCACGATGTAGCAGCCGATTTTCCCGGCCGCCGGATCCATCGTTTCCAGTATGGTCTTCCTGTCCATCGCCTTCCGTTTTCGAAATGGTGCCGTGTGTTATAAACGAGCTGTTTATATTAAAAAAACGATAGGAACCGTCCGGCCCCTATCTCCAACTCGGCTGCAAATATACAAATAATGCGTTTAATTAACAAATACCGCCGAAAAAATTCCGAATCCGGGGAAAAAACATTAAATTTGCCTGATTGAAAAATGATAGAGTCCAGATATGGAGTTGACAGCAAAACAACTGGCCAAGATTCTTGGAGGGACGGTGGACGGAGATCCTGCAGCCAAGGTTACATCTTTTGCCAAAATCGAACATGGCAAGCCGGGTTATTTGAGTTTCTTCGCCAATCCCAAATACGAGAAATACGTTTACACCTGCAAGTCCAGCATCCTCCTGGTGAACAAGGACTTCGTGCCTAAGCACGAGGTGAGCGCCACCATGATACGGGTGGACAATTCCTACGAGGCCATTTCCCAGCTGCTGAAGTACGCGGCCTCCCGCAAGCGCGAGTCCATCGGCCTTCGCGGCTGGCGCCTCAGCGTCTTCCTTTCGCCGAAATTCGGCAAAGGCGTGCGCGTCGGAAAGGGCAGCTTCGTCGGCCGCGGGGCCCGCGTCGGAGAAAAAACCAGGATATACGAGAACGTATATATAGGGGACGGGACCAGGATAGGGAAGAACTGCATAATCTATCCCGGAGTGGTCATCTATCCTGGCATGGTGATAGGGGACAACGTGATACTCCACGCCAATGTGGTGATAGGGGCCGACGGCTTCGGCAATGTACCCCAGCCTGACGGGACATGGGAAAAAATCGAGCACCTCGGGAACGTAATCATCGGGGACAACTGCGAGATCGGGGCCGGTTCGGCAATCGACCGCTCGGAGATGGAATCGACGATAATCGGCAAGGGAGTCAAGATTGACAAGCTCTGCGCCATCGGCCACAACGTCGTGATCGGGGACAACACGGTCATGGCGGCCCAGTGCGGAATCTCCGGGTCCACCAAAATCGGGAAGAACTGCATCCTGGCCGGCCAGGTCGGCATCGCGGGCCATCTCACGATAGCCGACAACACCATCATCGGAGGCCAGGCCGGAGTGATAGGGAACATAAAGGAAAGCGGCCAGAAAGTCATCGGCTCTCCCGCGATTCCCATTTCGAATTACTTCAGGAGTTACGCCGTTTTCCGCCGCGCGGGCCTCAATAAAGACGGTGAAGAGAAGTAAAATGTTGAAAATCCGAAAAAATGTCTATCTTTGCAGTCCTTTAACCAGAAGTTTAACTGAGACAGACATTTTTTTATGCTGCCAAGGCAACGGACACTTTCCAGAACATGCTCCTTTGAGGGCAAAGGACTGCATAGCGGCAGGTTTGCCAGAATGACAGTGGGGCCGGCAAGCGTCGGAACGGGTATCCGTTTCGTCCGCACGGACCTTGGCCCCGATGCCTGCATCGAAGCCCGTGCAGAGCTTGTATCCAACACAGCCAGAAGCACTACCATATCCAGCGGCGATATCACGGTGATGACTGTGGAGCACCTTATGTCCGCCCTCACCGGGCTGGGCATAGACAATGCCTGCGTCGAGCTGGACAATATCGAAGTCCCCATCCTGGACGGCAGCGCCGAGCCTTACGTGAAGGCTTTCACCGAGGCCGGACTGCAGGAGCAGGACGCTCCCAGGAAGTATCTCGAACTTACCCGCACGGTCGAAGTCAGCGACCCGCAGTCCGGGGCCTGGATAAAGGCGGAGCCCGCGTCCGAGGCGTCTTTCGACCTTACCATCGATTTCAATTCCAAAGTGATAGGAGTGCAGTCGGCCCATTGGGACAAGACTGTGGATTATGCGAAGGAAATCGCTCCCTGCCGCACCTTCGTCTTTTTCCATGAGCTCGAATACCTTCTGTCCCAGAACCTTATAAAAGGAGGAGACGTGGACAACGCCCTTGTGGTCGTGGACCATCCGGCCACGGACGAGCAGGTGCAGAGGGTTTCGGCCGTCTTCAACCGCCCC
>CAMOVV010000106.1 GCA_946627685.1 uncultured Bacteroidales bacterium | reverse complement strand
CCACCGGCAACCACGACTGGCACTACGAGGGAATGGAAGGTACGGAAATCGCCCTCAGGGAAGAGTGGACAAGCCGCCGTCTCGCCCCTCTCTACAAGGGCAGGAACCATCTCCTGTATTCCGTCGGCATCAAGGGCGTAAAGGTCCTTATGCTGGATAATTCCGTTTATGAGATACTTCCGGAGCAGCTGGATATTTTAAGGAAAGAGATGAAGGAGGGTCTTCCTTCCGTCATGATGTCCCATATTCCTTTTTATGCGCCCGGTTTTTCCGTCGGCTACGGCTGCGGCCATCCGGACTGGAACGCGGAGCATGACAACAGTTATGAGCTCGAAAGAAGGCCCCGCTGGCCGGTCGCTGGCCATAGCGGTACGACTTACGCCTTCTGGAAGGAAGTGCAGAAGAGCCACAGGAAAAACGGCCTTCTGGCCACTTTTGCCGGCCATGTGCATTCCCAGTCCTCCAGCCAGGGAGGCGGCTGGCCCCAGTTCACCCTGAAAGCCAATTTCTCGGGGGCCTATACCATTTTGGAGATTCTTCCCGCGGAGAAGACGCTCTGAAAACAAGCAAGTCCCGCATAGGGTTTTATTGAAAGATGCAACATTCTATGAATCTGACATTTGAACAAAGAGAATACCTCTCATTCTTTCAGAGGAAATATGTGAAGGACCTGGTGACGGACGTGATGCCCTTCTGGATTGAGCACGGCCTTGACAGGGTCCACGGCGGCGTTTACACCTGCCTTGACAGGGACGGAACCCTTATGGACAGGACGAAATCGGTCTGGTTCCAGGGCCGCTTCGGGTTCACGGCGGCTTACGCGTACAACAACATAGGGAAGAAGCAGAAATGGCTCGAAGCCTCGAAGTCGTGCGTGGATTTCATCGAGGCCCATTGCGTCGATACCGACGGCCACATGTTTTTCACTGTCAGCGAGGACGGAAAGGGAATCCAGAAGCGCCGCTATGTGTTTTCGGAGTGTTTCGCCATCATGGCGATGGCGGAGTATTCCCTTGCTTCGGGGGACGGGAGTTATGCCGAAAAGGCCCTCGAGCTTTTCAAGTGGACGCGCCAGATGCTTGCAAGGCCCGGCTTCCTTCCTCCTAAGACGACGCGGAAGGGCTTCAGCCATTCCATCACGATGATGTTTTTCAACGTGGTGGCCATCCTGAAAAAGGTCATCGACGACCCTTCCCTCGACGAGCAGCTGGCCACCTCCCTGCACATCATTGAAAATTACCTTTACAAGCCTGAGTATCACACCATTCTCGAGAGCGTGGATGAGGAGGGCAACCTCGTCGATACGATAGACGGGAGGGTCATAAACCCGGGACATTGCATCGAGACGGCCTGGTTCCTCATGGAGGCGGCCCCGATGTTCCCGGACCCGGACCATGTGAGGAAGCTGGCCCTGGACATTCTGGACGGGGATTTTGAATGGGGATGGGACAAGGAGTACGGAGGAATCATCAATTTCCGCGACTGCAAGGGATTTCCTCCCCAGGATTATTCCCAGGACATGAAATTCTGGTGGCCCCAGTGCGAGACGATAATAGCCAGCCTCTACGCCTACAAGCTTACGGGGGATGACAAGTATCTCGCCATGCACAAGAAGGTGAACGACTGGGCTTTCGAACATTTCCAGGACAGGGAGTTCGGCGAGTGGTACGGTTATCTTCACCGTGACGGCACCGTGGCCCAGCCCGCCAAGGGAAATATCTTCAAGGGCCCCTTCCATGTGCCCAGGATGCTGGTCAAGGCTTCTCTTCTGTGCGATGAAATCCTGAAAGAAATATAAACGTCTGATTTTTAACGTATTGAATTAATTGTTAAACCTATAGGAATATGAAAGCTTTTAAACTGTTCATTTGCATTGCCGCCGCCATTGCGGCGCTCTGCTCCTGCTCCAAGAAAGACGACGGCGGAGTGAGGGTTGTCATCGTCGGCACCGACGGACTCCGCTGGCAGGAAGTGTTCGGCGGAATCGATGCCGCCATAATCGACAGTTCCAAGTTCACTGGAAAAGAGGCCGCCAAAAACCTGTTCTGGAAGGAAACCCGCGAGGAGCGCCGCGCCGCCCTCATGCCTTTCACCTGGGATTTCGTGGCGAAGAACGGCATCCTCATAGGCGACAAGGAGAACGGCTCCTCTTTCAGCGTGACCAACAAGATGTGGTTCTCCTATCCCGGCTGGAGCGAAATTGTCACCGGCTATGCCGATGACGCGCGCGTAAATTCCAACAACGCCGTTCCCAATCCCAACGTTTCCGTCCTGGAGGTCGCCCAGAACACCGAAAAATACAAGGGCAAGGTCCTGGCTTTCGGAAGCTGGGAGAGGTTCAAAGAGATAATCAACGAGGATAGGTGCGGTTTCCCTGTAAACGCCGGATTCGAAGGATATCCAGAAGGTTACAAGACCACGGCGAAAGAGGATTACCTTACCAGGATGCTGAAGGAAATGGTTCCCTATGTAAGTACTGTCCGCCAGGATGTCATAACCCATGAATTTGCCCTTGAGGCGATGCGTACCCGCCATCCCGAGTTCCTTTTCATCGGTTACGGAGAGACGGACGACTGGGCCCATGCCTACAAATATGACATTTCCAATATCTGCTGCCGCAATTTCGACGGTTACCTGCGTGAACTTTGGGAATATGCCCAGAGCGACCCGTTCTACAAAGACAGGACGGTCTTTATCGTCACCACCGACCACGGTCGCGGCTGGTTCAATGCCTGGGATGCCCACGGCAGCAGCATCGAGGGGTCGGGAGACACCTGGCTCATGGTTTACGGAAAGGGAATCCCCGCCAAGGGCGTCCTCACAAGCGGAGAGTACCACACCAACCAGATAGCCCCCACCGCGGCCAAACTGCTTGGCATAGAGCTTCCCGCCCATGAAGGAATGGGAGAGCCGCTCGATTTTGCCGGCATGAAATAGAATTTGCCTGATTACTTCCCGTACCGGATGCCGCTTGCCTCAAGCCAGCGGCGGTACCTGTCGAGATTGAAAGGGATGTCGCCGTAGAGATAGTGGTTTTTAAGTGTCTCACCGTTTTCTCCGGTGTAGGTGATAAGGAACATGCCCTGGCCGTCCCTTTTCGGGATGTGGGTTATAACGGTCCGTCCATTGGCGGCGACATCGTATTTTCCCTTGTAGACAGTCTTTCCGGAATCAAGGTCTTTGACCTCCACCTTGCCTGAAACCGGCTTCCTGGTATCATTCACCACCGTCAGGGGATATCCGTCATCTTCCGCGTCATTCATCATCACGCATACGTTGTACTGGACGTTCTTGATGAACCAGAAGGCCATTTTGGGATTGTTGTACCAGTCGACAACGGCGTCCGAGATAAGGGGCCATCCGTCTCGGATATTCCACCACAGAAGACCTGTACGAGGGGCGAACTTGTAGCCGCGGAACCTTTCCACGAAATATTTCATAGCCTCGGCCTGTACGGTCTGGGAGGCGAAAATGAATCGGTCAAGGTCAGTGGGCTCTTCTCCGAAAAGCAGGCGAACCTGATTGATCATCAGGTTGTTCCTGTCGGGGGTGTAACCTTCTTCCCTGAAAACGCGCACGGCCTTAGTCAGCCAGTCTTCTTTCCAGGTGTGCTTTTCGGGATCTGTCCAGGGATAGACGCTGCCTGGAGAGAACATTTTTTCGAGGCTTTCCCTGGAAGGCATCCCGTGGTAGCCGGTTTCACTGGCAAAAAGACATTTTGCCTTTGAATAAAAAGGATCCTTGTAATAACCCCGGGGACCCCAGAGGTGGTTTTCCGGCAGATATTCCTGTTTGTACCCTGTGGCAACGAATTCCGGACTGTAATAGGGAGAAGAGGGGAGATAACTGCGGTACGGATCCGAGTCTGAAAGGGCGGCGGGAATGGTAACTCTTGATACCCTGTCGTTTCCGGGATCGAAACAGAATTTCTCCGAGGCCCATCTGCAGCTCGCGTCGTTCTCGTTGTTACCGGACCACAGGGCGATGCTTGGGTGTCCGCGGAGTTTCCTCACCACGCTCAGGATCTCTTCCCTGACCGATTCCTGATACTCATCGTCCTGCGGATAAAGTGCGCAGGCGAATGAGAAATCCTGCCAGACCAGGATTCCGTTCTCGTCGCAAAGGTCGTAGAACGGGTGGTCTTCATAGACGTTTCCTCCCCAGCAGCGGAGCATGTTGCAGTTGAGGTCGGTCGCAATCTTGAAGGCCGCCTCCAGGTGCTGCGGATCCCGGCTGTGGAAGGCGTCCATCGGAGTCCAGTTGCTGCCGCGGGCAAAGATCGGTTCCCCGTTCACGATGAAACGGAAATCGCCTTTCCCATCCTCGGTAAGAACGGGAGTCATCTCAAGGGAGACGGTTCTGATTCCTAATCGGACGGTCTTGCTGTCAAGCAGGGCTCCGTCTTTGTCAACGAGCCTCAGGGTGGCGTCATAAAGTGTAGGATCCCCGTAACCCCTGGGCCACCAGAGGCGGACATCTTTGACATTCATCCGGACCCGGCGGTAGTGTTCGTTTACGAACGTCCTTCCGGAGGCTTTTACTTCTCCCTCCAAGGAGAGCGAATACTCTGCGTAGACTTCCCCGTCAGCCCAGCGTGCAGGGAGGGTGACCATGAAGTCCAGGCAGACGTCAGCCGAGTTGTCGTCTTTTATGGCTTCGGTAATCCAATAAAGGTTTTCTATATGGACGGGACGCTTTACCTCGAGCGTTACGCTTCTCCAAAGCCCGGCGCTGACCAGCCTGGGCAGGATGTCCCAGCCGTAGGTGTGCGGCGCCCTGCGGGCCCGGATGGATTCAGGCCTCGCGAAATTGCGGTGACTGAACGGGTTCAGGACGGCCTTCCTCCCTTCGAGCACGGATGAGCGGAGATACACTTCCAGGGTGTTGTCCCCACCGGCCGGGGCCAGCAGTGAAGAAACCTCGTAACGGTGTTCGATAAGCATGTTCTCCGGGCTGCCGATAAGCTTCCCGTTGAGGTAGATGTCGCCGTAGCAGTCCACTCCGCCGAAGGTGAGATAAATGTCGTCGTCCTTCCCATGGGCAGGGGTGGCAAAGTGCCTTGAATACCTCCATTGATACCCTTCATAAGGTCTCAGCAGATAGACGTTGCTGTCGGTCTCGGGTTTGAAGCCGATGACTCCTGCCGCCATCAGGTCCAGTTCCACGTTCCCCGGAACCGTTGCGGGGACTGTCTTGTAGCTGATTCCCTCCATCTGCTGAGGTCCGCGGACAGGTTGTTTGCCCTGTTCCCAATAATCCAGGGTCCACTTCCCGTCGCGGCTTATGGTCTGTGCCTGGGGGGAGGC
>CAMOVV010000105.1 GCA_946627685.1 uncultured Bacteroidales bacterium | reverse complement strand
CTTGCCGTTGACCTGTCCCGCTATGATGGTACCGACGGTATTGAAGATGACGTCGGCTTCCTTCTGGGTGTAGTCTCGTATGAGCTGTGTCTTGTCCTGTGCTCCGAAGACGATGGCTACCTTGTTGGAACGGGCCGTTGCAATGAGGTTGTCGAGGCCCTTAAGGAAGATAGTCGGCAGCTCGTCGAGAAGGATGCCGCACTTGCGTTTATGCTTGCGGTTGGCAAGCTTGAACAGGCGGCTGGTATAGAGTGCCAGTACCGTTCCGTAGATTGCCTGGCGGTTGGGGTCGTTGCCGAGGCAGAGGATTTTCGGAGCGTCCGGCTCGTTGATGTCGAGGGTGAAGTCGTCTCCGGAGAGAACCCAGTAAAGGGCCGGGGATGACATCTTGTTAAGCACGATCTTCGCCGAGGCGAGCTGGCCCTGCAGCTGGTCCTGTGCTCCGCCCTCCAGGGCGTCGATGAAGGGGCCTATCTTGGTCTCCAGTTCTTCGTACTGTGATACGATGGCGAAGACTTTTTTGTAATCCTGTCCAAGGAGTTCGATAAGATGCGGGAAGGTGCAGTAGATACCTCCCTTATAGATAGACAGGAAGTAAATCAGGATATCCACGAAAAGGGTTGCGGAGCGGGAGAAGAAGTCCGGCTTTTCGAGGGATTCCGGAGAGACGTTGGTCCAGATGACTTCCGCTATCTCTGCGGAGTCGGCTGGATCCGTGATGTAGTTACGGTGTATGGGGTTGCATCTGTGCGAGTAACGGGGGTTGTTGAAATTCAGCACGAAGAACTCCGGGGCCTTCGGGTCACGGATGTACTTCGGCGCGTCTTCAATCTTGCCGTAGGCGGGGTTCTTGACGGGCGGGTACTTCTCCAGGTACTCGTTATAGAGTATGGTTGACAGGTCCGGGAACTTGTAGTCATACACGCACATGGTATAGTCCTTCTGCATCATCTGGTGGATGACGGGGTTATATATCGAGAAGGACTTACCGGAGCCGGGGGTGCCGAGAATCATCACGGCCCTGAAAGGGTTCACAATGTTTATCCATCCCCGATGCATCTTCTGCTTGTATTGGAATTTCGTCGGGAGGTTGATGCTGTCCGGTGTGTCAATGAGGTACTCTGTTTGCTCGAAGGTCTCGTCTACGTCGTTAAGGGGCTTCTGGAAGCCCATGAGGTTACGGCTGATGGCTGCTATCGCCCAGCTGGAAAGGATATACCCCGATACGGTCGTAAGGAAATAGAAATACGGGTTTTTCGGCCACACGAAGAAGAGGGCGATGCCGGCGGTGAGCCCTATGATTATGGCCGCCCAGCTGGTCTCCTTTCCTTTTCCGCTTCGCGTTATATGGGTGAGTGCCACCAGCAGCAGGATGATGACCTTCGACTGGAACGGCGTCTTGAAGATGCCGCTCTTGTGAAGTCCGATCATCAGGGAATCCACCACGGGATGATGGAGGCCGTAGGAGGCAAAGACCGGGTGGCAGTAGTAATAGATATTGACCAGCAATATCGCTGCCGCGAAGACGATGATGTAGTTGAACGTCTTTTCGTATTCTTGTTTGTTTGACATATCGGGGTATGTTAAGTCTGATATTTATTTTTCGAGGATAACCAGCGCCAGTTCCTCCTTGCCGTTCTGGGGCTTTCCTTCGGCGTCCCAGCAGCACGGCATGTTGTCCGGGTCAAGCCCCACGACGGGGTAATCGCCGGCTGCGCTGGCGGTGTAGAGCTTGACCGGGCGTCCGTCAGTGGTGGCGAACTGGACGTTTCCGAGTTTCCTTGAGGTGAACTGTTTCGCCTTTTCTATGTCGAAAGGCTGTTCCTCCTTGCCGTTATCGGCCTTGAGGAGGACGATGACGGAATCACCTTCCTTGAGGTTGAATCGTTTTGCAAGGTAGGTGGCTGGGTTGACGGTCTCGCCGTCCTTGGTGGTGTAGATACACTTCTTGTCCTTTACTGAAAGGAGCATTTCGAGTTTTAGTCTCATGGCGTTTATCTTTTAATTGTGTTAAAGAGTTCTTTGAGCGAGTTGTCATCGAGATGGAGTGTTGTATAACTCTCGGCAATCTCGAATTCTTTAGCGTCCGGAACTTGCTCCTTGATGTAACGTACCGTTATCGGTATCTCACCGAAGAGGTCATCCACGAAGACGGTGACGGGAGCGCCGAGGCGGAGGCAGCCCCCCTGCTGGCGGACAGCGTTGCCGATGTCTGCCAGCAGGTTCTGCCGGAGGCTGCGCCCCGAATCATGATGGGTCTTTCGCTTGAAGAGCATAGTGTGTCGGTTTATCTGTTATTCGTGGGTCACCCTGTCACGGAGCTCCGCTTTTTTGGCGGAGTTCCAGCGTTCGGTGGTACCGACGAGGTAACCGGTGATGCGCTGCAGGAGGTCGATGTTCTTGCTCCCGCACTTGGGGCAGACGGTGATGCCTTTCTGCCCCGTCTCGTAGCCGCAGTCAAGGCACCTGGCCCTGTTATGGTTGACGCTGCCGTAGCCCATGTTGTATTTGTCCATGAGGTCGACGATCTGCATGATGGCCTCAGGGTTATGGGTGGCGTCGCCGTTCATCTCGATATAGAAGATATGTCCGCCTCTGGTGAGGTCATGATAAGGGGCCTCGATACGGGCCTTCTCTTCGGGCGTGCAGTGGTAGAAGACCGGAACGTGGTTGGAGTTGGTGTAGTACTCCTTATCCGTCACGCCGGGTATCTGTCCGTACCGCTTGCGGTCCACCTTAGTGAATTTCCCCGACAGGCCTTCGGCAGGAGTGGCAAGGACGGAGTAGTTGTGCTTGTATTTCTCGCAGTAACGGTTGACGTTGTCGCGCAGGAACGTTACTATCCTCAATCCCAGTTCCTGTGCCTGCGGGCTTTCGGCGTGATGCTTGCCCGTGAGGGCCACAAGGCACTCGGCAAGGCCGATGAAGCCTATACCCAGTGTACCTTGGTTGATTACTGAGGCAACGGTGTCTGTCGGCTTGAGGTTTTCCGAACCGAGCCACATGCCGCTCATCAGCATGGGGAACTGCTTGGCAAGGGCGCTGGACTGGAACTCGAAGCGCTGGTGAAGCTGGAGGGCGGTCACGTCCTCAAGTTTCTGGAGCCTGTCAAAGAAGGCTTCTATTACCTCCGGACGGTTACTCCCGAACTCCGCGCCCATTTCCTTCACGGTCTGGATAGCCAGGCCGGGGAGGTTAAGCGTGGAGAAGGACAGGTTACCTCGTCCGATGGATGTCTTCGGACCGAAACGATTTTCATAGACACGGGTACGGCAACCCATGGTTGCCACCTCGTGCTCGAAACGGCGGGGATCGTCGGCTTCCCAGGCGTCGTCCTGGTTGAAGGTTGCGTCGAGGTTAAGGAAATTAGGATAGAACCGTTTCGCGGTGACCTTGCAGGCGAAGCAGTAAAGGTCGTAGTTGGGGTCGCCGGGAAGGTAGGAGACTCCGCGTTTCTTCTTCCATATCTGTATGGGGAAGATAGCGGTCTCTCCGTTGCCGATTCCCTCGTAGGTTGTGTTAAGTATCTCGCGTATGATACAGCGTCCCTCCGGGGAGGTGTCGGTACCGTAGTTGATGGATGAGAATACGACCTGGTTGCCGCCACGGCTATGGATGGTGTTCATCTTATGGACGAACGCCTCCATGGTCTGATGGACGCGCCTTACGGTGCGGTTGACGGCGATTTGGCTGATTCGGGCGGCAAGTACGTTGTAATAGTTGTAATCATCGGTGGCCATGATTTCCTCGTCTACGTCTTCCTTGATATAATCGTCTATTGACGTATTCTTTATCATATCAAAGAATCTGTCGTATGAAACCGTGACGATGCTTTCCTCATCCGAAGGAGCTTCCATTTCTATGTCTGAATTTATACTTGTGGTAGGCATTATGCCCCGCAGGTCAGCCCGCAGCCTGTCCACTTCTTCCTCGTATGTTTTCCGTACATACGGGGCAAGGTAGAAGTCAAAGGCCGGGATGGCCTGTCCGCCGTGCATCTCGTTCTGTACGGTCTCCATTCCGATACAGGCAAGATCGGCGGCCGTCTCAAGGTGCTTTGCCGGACGGTGTGCGGCGTGCCCTATGACGGCTCCTTCACGAAGAAGCTTGTCCGTGGGGTGTTGGATGCAGGTAAGGGATTTGGTTGGATAGTAGTCTTTGTCGTGGATGTGAAGGAGGTTGGCCTTTACGGCTTCCTTCACGGGCTCCGACAGGAGGTTTTCATCCACGTAGGTCTTTGTGGTTTCCGAGGCGAACTTCATCATCATCCCCGCCGGGGTGTCGGCGTTCATGTTGGCGTTCTCACGGGTGATGTCGTTGGCTTGGGCCAACATGATGGATTTGAAGATGGCGTTGCTGTCCGCCTTGCGGGCTATGGTCCTTTCTACGCGGTAGCGGACATACTGGCGTGCCACGTCCGGATGGGACTCACGCATGAGGACGGTTTCCACCATGTCGTGTACTTTCGTGACGGGGAGACAGTCGGTTTCCTCGTTACGGCAGATATCATCAAGGCACTCGGTGATGGTCCCGACAAGCTTGTTTACCTCAGAGAGACTGGTCCCCGTCTCCGGGTCGGCGCTCTCCATGGCCTTGATGATGGCGTTCTTGATTCGCTCCGGGTCGAATGGCATCATCCGCCCGTCACGTTTCTTGACTGATTTAATGTAACGTTGTTCCATGGTAACTAATATTTTTTCTTATAAATGGTTCTTCTCTTATTTGTCCGTCCGGATTTCAAAATGTCATTCAGGATATCTATCCAGGACACGTGGGCAAGTTTTTGTTCTTCTGTCGTGACTGTCCTGTCGATTGTTTTAAGGAATTCATCACGGCTTGCCTGGTCGCGTAGTTTCTGCCTGTTGGCCCGGATCTCTTTTTCGGTCATCCATTTCTCTGCCTTTTCCTTTACTTCCTTCATATCGAGGGATGGAAGCAGGTCTGAGGCTTTGAAGGCATTCTTTGTCTTGGCGTCAACGAGTGTTATGCCGAAGAGCTCATTCATCACGTTGAACGAGAAGCCTACATAAATTCCTTTTTTCTCAAGGATTTTTTCAAAGTGTCTTTGTGATTTAGATATCCTGAGAGCAAAGGCCGCCATTCTTCCGACGCGGGCACGGTCGTGCTTGCTGGAGGACTTCATGGCGGCTATCTGCTCCTTCGTGGAGTTCTGCTGAAGCCTTGTCTCCACTTCTTTGTAGAAGTCCTTCCCAAGTTCCTTCTCATTGAAAGGGGTCTTTATGATGTCCCCGTTTTCATCGATTCCTTGGAAGCTCAGGCGGATTCCGGTTGCATCGTTATATGTAGAT
>CAMOVV010000104.1 GCA_946627685.1 uncultured Bacteroidales bacterium | reverse complement strand
CAACCAGCCCGGCTGCTACAAGGATGTCACGGCCACCACCGCCACCGTGCAGTTCGAGATTATCAAGGACGGGAAGTCCCAGCCCCTTTTCGGCGTGGAGTCCTTCCCCGTCTTCTTCCTTGCCTGGACCACCACCCCCTGGACCCTTCCTTCCAACACGGCCCTCTGCGTAGGTCCGGACATCAAATATGTAAGGGTCCTCTCCTTCAACCCCTACAGCGGTGAGGAGGCTATCTACGTGGTGGCCAAGGACCTTGTGGGAGCGTGGTTCAACCCCAAGGCCGAAGGAATGAACATGGCCCAGTACAACAAGGGCGACAAGCTCATCCCTTACAGGGTCCTTGAAGGGGAGTTTTCCGGGTCCGACCTCGTGGGAATCTGCTACCATCCCCTTATTCCGTGGTTCAAACCTCTGGAAGAAGGCGCGTTCCGGGTGATTTCCGGGGATTATGTCACCACCGCCGACGGTACCGGCATAGTCCATATCGCCCCCACCTTCGGCGCCGACGACAAGAGGGTTGCCGCAGCTTTCGGCGTCCCTCCGATGATGGTCGTGGACAAATCCGGCCGCAGGCAGGCCCAGGTGGACCGTTCCGGACGGTTCTACGCCCTTGAAGACCTCGACCCGGCCTATGTGCAGGCCTGTGTGGACCCTTCCTATGCCGAATTTGCCGGAAGATACGTAAAGAACGCCTTCGACGACAGCCTTCCCGCGGACGCGCCCACCCTCGACGTGGACCTTTGCGTGATGCTCAAAGCCTGCGGCAAGGCCTTCAAGATACAGAAGCACGTCCACAGCTATCCCCATAGCTGGAGGACGGACAAACCCGTGCTCTATTATCCCCTCGACGCCTGGTTCATAAAGACTTCAGCCGTAAAGGACGAGATGGTGGCCCTCAACGGGCAGATTGCATGGAAGCCTGAGTCCACGGGCACCGGAAGGTTCGGGCAGTGGCTGGAGAACATCCAGGACTGGAACCTCTCCCGCAGCCGTTTCTGGGGCACGCCCCTTCCCATCTGGAGGACCGAAGACGGCAGGGAGGAAAAGTGCATCGGGAGCGTGAAAGAGCTTTTCGACGAATGTGAAAAGGCTGTAAAGGCCGGATTCATGGAGTCCAATCCATTGAGGGATAAAGGCTTCAATCCTGAAGACATGAGCCTTGAGAATTATGGCCTCATAGATCTCCACCGTCCTTATGTGGACAAGATTTTCCTCGTTTCCCCTTCCGGGAAGAAGATGACGAGGGAGACGGACCTCATCGACGTATGGTTCGATTCGGGGGCCATGCCCTATGCCCAGGAAGGCCTCAGGAACCTTTCCTCTCCCAAATTCGGCTGCACGGCGGACTTTATCGCCGAAGGCGTGGACCAGACCCGCGGATGGTTCTACACCCTCCATGCCATCCATACGATGGTCAGCGGCACTCCCGCTTTCAAGAGGGTGATTTCCAACGGCCTCGTCCTTGACAAGGACGGCAACAAGATGAGCAAGAGGCTCGGGAACGCCGTGGATCCTTTCTCCGAATTGGACAAATTCGGCCCCGACGCCCTCCGCTGGTATATGCTCACCAACGCCCAGCCCTGGGACAACCTCCGTTTCGACGAGAGCGGCGTTGACGAGGTGCGCAGGAAATTCTTCGGCACCCTCTACAATACCTACTCTTTCTTCGCCCTCTATGCCAACGTGGACGGCTTCGACCCCACTTCGGCCAAGGTTCCCTATGACGAGAGGCCGGAGATTGACAGATGGCTCATTTCCCTCACCAACACCCTCATTTCCAAGGTGACCGCCGCCTATGAGGACTATGACATCACCCTCGCCGGCAGGCTTATCCAGGACTTTGTCTGCGACCACCTGAGCAACTGGTACGTGCGCCTCAACCGCAAACGGTTCTGGGGAGGAAGCCTGGACCAGGACAAGCTCGCCGCCTACCAGACTCTCTATGAGGCCCTTGTGGATGTGGCAGTGCTTGCCGCCCCCATCGCCCCGTTCTTCATGGACAGGCTCTATCTGGACCTCGTTCCCGGGGGAGAGGAGAGCGTACACTATGTCTGTATGCCTCAGAGCAGGGAAGACCTCGTCGATTCCGCCCTTGAGGAGAGGATGGCCCTCGCCCAGAAAGCCACGTCGATGGTCCTGGCCCTGCGGAGGAAGGTCGGCATCAAGGTGCGCCAGCCCCTTTCGAAGCTCCTCATTCCGGTCATCTCCGACTCCGTGAAATCCCAAATCGGCAAGGTGCGCGACATCATCCTCAGCGAGGTGAACGTGAAGGAGATGGAATTCATCGCCGACACTACGGGAATCATCACCCTTAAGATAAAGCCCAATTTCAAGACTCTCGGAAAGGCCTACGGCCCGAGAATGAAGGAAATCGCGGCAGCCTTCGCCGCCATGCCGCAGGCGGAAATCGCCCGGATACGCGCGTTCGAGAGCGCCGGCGAGACCTTCGTCCTTTCCCTCCCCGGCGGAGACGTGAACCTCAGTCCCGGCGACTGCTTCATTTCCTCCGAGGACATGCCCGGATGGCTCGTAGCCTCCGAAGGTTCCCTTACCATTGCCCTTGACGTGGCCCTCACGGACACCCTCGTCGCGGAGGGTACGGCGCGGGAGCTGATAAACAGAATCCAGAATCTTCGCAAAGACAGCGGATTCGACGTTACAGATAAAATAGATGTTGCTATATTTGCAGATGGAAAAGCCGCGGACGAGATAGCAAAGTCCCTTGAAGGATTCAAGGAATACATTGCTGCCCAGACACTTGCGAGGACCGTTTCCCTCGGGGCTCTGAGCGATGGTCCCGATTCGGTCGAAGTGGAGTGGGAAGATGCGACAGTAAAGATTAGAGTTAACCGTTAAATGCCTGATACTATGACAGACGACAAAAATCCCAAAGCAGCGGCCCCTGTTGGAAAGACCCGCTACAGCGACGAAGAACTCGAGGAGTTCAGGGGTATCGTAATGGAAAAGCTGGAAGCTGCCAAAAAAGAGTATAACACCCTTCGCAAGGTGGTGATGCACAACGGCAGCAACGACATTGAAGACACCACTCCTTCGTTCAAGACGGTGGAGGATGACGGCGCCTACCAGCTTTCAAAGGAAGAAGCCAGCCAGCTGGCCCAGCGCCAGTATAAATTCATCCAGAACCTCGAAGCCGCCCTTGTGCGCATTGAAAACAAGACATACGGCATCGACAGGCTCACGGGTGAACTCATACCCAAGGAGAGGCTCCGCCTTGTTCCTCACGCCACTCTCAGCGTAGCGTCAAAAGAGAAACTCACCAAGAAGTAACGGCTCGGGAAATGAGGATTTCCACAGGGAAGCGCCTCCTTATTCTCGGTGCCCTTCTGGTAATTGCCGATCAGGTGATAAAAATCCTGGTCAAGACTGGCATGACCATAGGGGAGCATTTCAGCGTCATCCCGGACTGGTTCCAGATTCTTTTCATCGAGAATGAGGGCATGGCCTTCGGAATGTCTTTCGGTGGAGTGGCCGGAAAGCTCCTTCTGTCCCTGTTCCGCGTCTGCCTCTTCGCTTTCCTTTGCTGGTGGATCGCCAGGCTCGTGCGAAAGGGTTACGGCCCGGACGGGAAGCATGTCATGAGGGAAGACGGACAGAAAGAGGTGCCTGCGGGAGTGCTTGTCGGCCTTACCCTCATCACGGCAGGGGCCTTCGGCAACATTATCGATTCCCTTTTCTACGGCCTTGTGTTTTCGGCTTCCACGCCCTCCGACGTGGCGGTCTTCGGCGGCAGCTATGCTCCCTTCCTCTTCGGCAAGGTAGTGGATATGTTCTATTTCCCTCTGTTCACCTGGCCTTCCTGGGTGCCCCTTCTCGGCGGTCATCTGTTTTTCGAGCCGGTGTTCAACTTCGCCGACAGCTGCGTCACCTGCGGAGCTATCTATCTGATTCTGTTCCAATGGAAGTTTTTCTCGAGGGAAGAAAAGAAGAAAGAGGGAAACGGGGAGAATAAATAAATTTTTATATCTTTGCAGTCCCATCAGGAGAAGTGCCAGAGTGGTCGATTGGGCCGCACTCGAAATGCGGTGAACGGGTGACTGTTCCTGGGGTTCGAATCCCTACTTCTCCGCAAATCGGATGAAATCAGCGTCAAGCTTGCTTGAACGCTGATTTTTTTTGATGGGATGGGAGCGGTTTTCAAAAGAAACTACGGTCTCTGCGGGCAGGGGATAGCTGTAAGTGTGTAATAGTAACGAGATTGTAACACCTTTGACTCTGTTTTGTAACCTGGGTGAAGTATTTTTACTTGTTAAATTGTATAGACCCATGAAAAAAGCAGCAATACTTTTCATAACACTTATCTCTATTTTCTCGGCTTGCCAGTCCCATCTCGACAATGTAAGCGGCAGAGAGGCTGTTCAGGACATGTTCGAAAACAAGTATCCCAATGCCTGGGACGTGGACTGGGAAATTGAAGGGGGAATGTACGTCGCGGATTTCAGGGACGGACTGTATGAGCGTGAGTCCTGGTTCCTCCCTGATGGCACCTGGGTGCAGACCCGTACGGAACTTCCTTTGAATGAGGTTCCCAAGGTCGTGATTGACGCGGCTTTGGTCAGTCTGGGCGGCGGCTGGTATGTGGAAGAAGCTGACTATTTCCAGTCCTCTTCCTCACCCTCCGAGTACTATATCCTTGACTGCAATAAGGTCGGCTCGCAGATGGAGGCCATGGTGAAAGTTCTTCCTGACGGAACTGTCACCAGCCCCGGCGCCGGCTCGAACTCCGGCGGTACTGATACCGGTTCGACTACAGGCAACACCGATACTGGCTCGAACCCCGGTGGTACTGATACCGGCTCGACCACAGGTAACACCGATACTGGCTCGAACCCCGGCGGCAACAATACCGGGAACACGGGCAACACCACGGGCGGCAGCGGCAACGGCGGGGAACAGGGCGGCAACCGCGAGACCCAGGGCGGAAAGTCCGGCGACAACTTGCGAGTGCTTCATGTTTGTGAACTCCATCAGCAGAAAAGGAACATGGGCAATTGTGCGCAAACCCTTCCTTCAAAACAAGACAAAAAATCTATTTGGCAATTTCATTTTTGAAACAAATAAAACGTTTGGGAAACCGTCCACCCGCAACAGGCGTTTCCAGCAATTCACTTTTATTATGTTGATTAGAAAACGGTTAAAATAAAATCCAATCTGCAATGCTCCAGTAATATTTCCGCTGAATGCGAGTTTTGACGCAGCAGACAAACTTCTGTTTTAGAAATAAGCTGTTTTCGTTTTTGATACTTATAAGGGTAAACACCATGTCTGTCTCCACCTTGAAAAGCTGGGAACTTCTGTGCGCGAGCGAAGACCTGGGATC
>CAMOVV010000103.1 GCA_946627685.1 uncultured Bacteroidales bacterium | reverse complement strand
TCCTCTCCGCTTGCCGCTTCGATGTCGAGGCTCATCCAGCCCTTTTCTTCCACTCCCAGGAAGCTTATGGCCGACCTTGGAGCCTTCAGGGAAAGCTTCATGTCGGGAAGGGAGTTCCTCGAAGGGTTGAGGAAACCTTCGCAGGCGGCGTCCAGGGAGACAACTGCGTCGGTGGAGAATTTCTTCAGGGAAGGGATGCTGCCGCCGAGGAATGTGATAAGCTCTCCCACCTTGCATTTGTCCACGGAGGCTCCGGCTTTAATGTAGGCGCTGTCTCCGAGGAAGACGGCATCCCCGCTGCCTTTGAGCTCTATCGCGGCGACCTTGAGGTCGAGGTCCTGCGCGGAAATGCCGGGACGGGAAGAGTGCCTGCCGGCGCCTTTTGGCCTGTCTTTCAGGATGTCTTCTGCGGGGACTGCTCCTACCTTGCCTGTAAGGGTAACCGGAAACTCTTTCAAATCAAGACTTTCCGTCTCGAGCCTCACCCTTGATTTTAGCACGGCGTCCATGAGCCGCCGGCCCTGGTTCAGGGAAAGAAGGTCCACTCCGAGGAAGACCGCTCCCGCCGAAGACAGGGCGTCCAGGCGGAGGCTGTCAAGGCGAAGGTCCCCCTTTGAGGAGGGGAGGTCGGAGGTTGAAACCTTTCCCTTGAAGGAGAGTCCGTCCATCGAGAGCCTGCCCGCCATGGGCGATACGGCGTCGGTGAATACGGCGAAGGGGCTGCCGGAAAGGGCGATATGGCTAAGGGAAATATCCGGGAGGGGGGAGGAAAGGGTGTCTTTTTCAGAAGGTTGCGGAATCTTTATGACCTGCAGGTTGGAGGCCGTGGAGTCGAAGACGTGAATGAAGACCCTCGGCCCCTCGAGCAGGACCCTGCCGATGTGGAACTTTCCCTTGAGGGCTTTGAGGATGTTGATGTCTGCCTCCGCTTTCACGGCGCTGACGAGGGTGTCCGTCCCCCCGGCCCCGCACCCTTCGCTCCTGAAGGGGATGCCGGTCCCGGCGCTGTCCCATCTTGCAAATTTCTCGTGGGGATAGGTGATGACGAGGGTGTCTATGCTGACGCTCGCTTTCGGAAATCTTTTTATGACCGACGCCTTCACCTTCCCTACATGGAGGTTCCCGTCGATAAACGGGGCGGCGAACCTGTCCACGGCGGCTTTCATCACAGACGGCCTCATGGCCACCTGGACGGCGACAAGGGCAAGGACAAGCAGGCCGGCGAAGCTGAAAACCACCCCCCGGATGATTCTCTCCCAAAGCGGCCTTCGGGCCCTTTTTTCTTTTATTTCCCTGTTCTGCGCCATTCTTTCGCAAATATAGATAAAATCGCGTTCATTTGTCGCAATGCCGCGAAGATAACTTTCCGGCCCGCGAAAGTTTAAAAATATATTGTCATTTAGGAGCAAAATTGTTACATTTGCAAGAATATGTCTTGGTCTGATGAAAAACTGGAAGACAATACTGCTCCTCGTCCTTGCGGGCGGCGCTTTCCTGGCCTCCTTGATGGTTGGTTTCAATTACACCATGGAGAAGACCTCCACCAATGACTATTGCATGTCGTGCCATGTCCACACGGATGCGGACGCGGCCTGGAAGATGTCTGTCCACCACAATAACGGAAGCGGCACCGTCACCGACTGCGCCGCCTGCCATCTTCCTCCCAAGGGCACCCTCGCCCACACCACGGTCAAGATGAAGTTCGGCCTTTCCCACATGTGGGCCTATCTCACGAAAGACCGCGAGAAGATAAACTGGAAGAAAATGGGAGAGCTGGCCCACGCCAAGGGCATCGTTTTCAATTCTTCCTGCGAGCAGTGCCATGAGAATATCTTCCCTGACGGAATTACCGACGATGGCATCACCGCCCACCTCTACTACGAAGACAACAAGGAAAAGAACGACCTCCAGTGCATCAGCTGCCACCTGGATGCCGGCCACTACAATCCCGACTACAAGCATGAGAAGCTTGTGGGCAAGGTGGAGGTGACAGGCGGGGAGATTTATCCTTCCGCCGCCCCTGTGGACAGGGTTGCAGATTTCGTGGAGACCATCCCCGGCACTTCCGCCTCCATGGAGATGGTGGCCGTCCCGGGAGGAAGTTTCATGATGGGAAGTCCTGATTCCGAGCCCCTGCGCGGGAGCGACGAGGGCCCTGTGAGGGAAGTTACAGTATCTCCTTTCTTTATGGGAAGGTATGAGGTCACCTGGGACCAGTTCTGGTCATTCTACAATGAAACAATGTCCGAAGGAAGGACTCCTCCTTCGGTAATATACGCCAACAATTCCCGTCCCGACCTGGACGCGGTGAGCGGTCCCACCCCTCCTTTCGGCTTCCCCGACCAGGGATGGGGCAAGGGCTCCCTCCCCGCCATCACGATGACCCACTATTCCGCGGAGACCTTCTGCCAGTGGCTATCGCTCAAGACCGGCCGCAAATACAGGCTCCCGACCGAGGCCGAATGGGAATATGCCGCCAGGGGAGGGACCTCCACGCCCTACTTCTTCGAAGGCAACCCCGCGAAGCTCAGCGGCAAAGGCCTGCTGGCGAAAATTTCCAAGCCTAAGACGGACACCCTCGACCGCTATGTCATCTACGCCGGCGACAGCGGCGGCAGGACTTCCGATCCTTCCGCGGTGGGGGCCAACCCGTTCGGACTCAAGAACATGCTCGGCAACGTCATGGAGTACTGCTCGGACTGGTACTCTCCCGACGCCTACTCCTCTTCCGGATCGAAGGACCCCAAGGGACCTGAATCCGGCACGGAGCACGTCGTAAGGGGCGGAAACTACGATTCTTCCGCCGCGCAGGTCAGATGCGCCGCCCGTTCCCATACCCGCCACGACGAATGGCTTGTCACCGACCCCCAGAATCCCAAGAGCATCTGGTGGTATTCGGATATCGTGGGAATAGGGTTCAGGGTGGTCTGCGAAGTCCCCGAGGAAATTGCGATGAAACAATAACCAAATTAAAATATCACCATCATGAGCAAAACACTTAACAGAAGAGATTTCCTTTCCTATTCGGCCGTCATCGGCGGTGCCGCCCTCGCCGGCGGTTCCATCCTTTCGTCCTGCGGCAAGAAGGGCTCCCTGCCCCTCCGCGAGAGAGGCACCTACTATGTCCCTGACCTTGTGGACAAGGCAATCGACGGAAAACCCCTGAAGGCCGGCGTGATCGGTTGCGGCGGCCGCGGTTCCGGAGCCATCGTGAACCTCCTTGATGCCGCCGACGGCATCACCGTCACCGCCCTTGGAGACACCTACGCCGACAGGCTCGGCTCCCTTCGCAAGAACCTCAGCGAAAAGCACGGCCAGAACGTGCCCGACGACCACTGCTTCGTCGGCTTCGACGCCTACAAGAAGGTCATCGACTCGGGCGTTGACATGGTCATCATGACCACTCCTCCCGTATTCCGTCCCATGATGTTCGAATATGCCACCGAAAAGGGTGTGCACTCCTTCCTCGAGAAGCCCATCGCCGTCGATTCCAAGGGTTACCGCACCATCATGGCCACGGCCAAGAAGGCGGTTGCCAAGGGACTAAGCGTCGTCACCGGCGTCCAGCGCCACCACGAGCGCCGCTATGTCGAGGCCTTCCAGCTTATCCAGGACGGCATCATCGGCGAGATTACCGGCGGAAACGTCTATTGGAACCAGGATATGCTCTGGTGCCGCGAGCGCAAGCCGGGCGAGAGCGACATGGAGACCATGATCCGCGACTGGGTCAACTGGAAATGGCTCTCCGGCGACCATATCTGCGAGCAGCATGTCCATAATATCGACGTGTTCCTCTGGATGACCGGCCAGCATCCTCTCAAGGCCGTCGGTTTCGGCAGCCGCCAGAGGAGGCTCACGGGAGACCAGTACGACAACTTCAGCGTTGATTTCGTGTTCGAGAACGACGTCCACCTGCACAGCATGTGCCGCCAGATAGACGGCTGCGCGAACAACGTCAGCGAGTTCGTCCAGGGCACGAAGGGCTGCTGGAACAGCCAGGACAACACCATCAAGGACCTTCACGGCAACCTTCTCTGGAAATTCGACGGCGAAGCTGAAAAAGCCGCCCATACCCAGACCAATCCCTATGTCCTCGAGCATGTTGACTGGGTGAACCACATCCGCCGCGGAGAGGCCCACGACGAGGCCACCCCTACGGGCATTTCCTCCCTTGCCGGCGTGATGGGCCGCGAGTCCGCATACACCGGAAAAGAAGTTAGCTGGGACGAAATCAGCGCCGCCGACATGGATTACCTTCCTGAGAAACTCGAGAACGGCCCCATGGACATGTCCAAGTATGTAGTGGCCATCCCCGGCACGCCTCAGGGCAACCAGACGAGGTAGGACTATGGATAGAAGAGATTTTTTGAAAGGCAGTATGGCCGGGGCGGCAGCCCTGGCCCTGTCCTCTTCCGCTCTGTCCTTCGCTTCCTGCTCTTCAGGGAGCGGAAAGAAGGCGGCTCCGGCCCGTTCCCTCAACCTTTCCTTCCAGGAGGGACTTACTCCCGGAAGCACCCTTTCCGAGAAGCTTGATTTCATCGAGAGCCTTGGCGTGACCGGTTTCGAGCCCGGCGGCCGCGGCCTTCTGGGCAGGGTGGACGAGATCAAGAAAGCCCTCGAGGGAAGGATGGTCAAAGTGTCCGCAATCTGCGCCGGCTTCGACGGCTTCATCCTTGCCGAAGACCCCGAGGTGAAGAAGCTTTTCGACACCACCATGAGGGAAATCATCGTCGCGGCGGGAAAACTCGACTCCACCGGAGTCATCATGGTTCCCGCGTTCAACGGCCAGAAGCCCTGCAAGCCTCACACCCAGGAGACCCGCGACTACCTTTGCGAGCAGCTTCACGACCTTGGCGAATTTGCCCTTGAGAACGGTACCACCGTCATCCTCGAGCCGCTGAACCGCGGGGAGTGCTTCTATATGAGACTGGTAGCCGATGCCGCGGCAATCGCCCGCGACAGCGCCAGCGAGGGAGTCAAGTGCATGGGTGACTTCTGGCACATGAAGGAGGAGACCTCCGACTACGGCGCCTTCTGGTCCGCAGGCACGAAATATCTCCAGCATGTCCACATCGCCAGCCGCGGCCGTCGCAAGACTCCCGGCGAGGACGGTGAGCTCGACAACTATGTTGACGGCTTCCGCGCCCTCAAGGAGATGGGGTATGACAAATACGTCAGCTTCGAATGCGGCCAGGTCGGAGATCCCAAGACCGTTCTTGCCGCCGCCGTCGAACTGCTCAGAAAGCAGTGGGAAGAAGCGTAGGCCAATCAACTGAAGTTCGGAGAACAATAAAAAAAAGACCTGAAACCAGGTCTTTTTTTTATTGTTCTTCTTCGAGACGGAGATGCTGCACATAGACGGCCTTCTCGT
>CAMOVV010000102.1 GCA_946627685.1 uncultured Bacteroidales bacterium | reverse complement strand
CGCCCTTGCCCTTCTTTTCAGCCCCATCTTCCTTGCGATTCCCGGAGCCGCCACGGCACCCGCCCTGGTCATCGTTGGCGTGATGATGATGCCCTCTGTAAAACGCATCCACTGGGATGACTACTGCAAGGCCATCCCCGCCTTCCTCACCATCATCCTCATGCCCCTGGCCTACTCCATCTCCGACGGCATCCTCATAGGCGTCATCGCCTACGTCGCCACCCATGTCGTCAGCGGCCGGTTCAAGGAGATTTCCGTCACCATGTGGATTCTTGCGGCCCTGTTTATCTGCAAGTACATCTTCATATAGCCGCGCGGCCCTGTGCGGCCTAGCGGGCCGTGAAGTGTAATTTGCTTTCGCACAGCATAATGACTTAATCGTCTTACGGAATTCGTAAGACGATTATTTTTATTCATTGAAAGACAGGCAGTTGCACTTTACGGCTCCGATGCCGTGTACGCAGGAGCGGCCAGCCGCTACAGGGAGTCTTTCCAGCTGCGGATGTTGTCAGCAATCATGGCGACGAGACGGCGACGGGCCTCGACGCTGGCCCAGGCGATGTGCGGAGAGAAACGGAAACTGTCGGACCGGCCGGTGTGAAGGAGCGGATTGTCAGCGGGAAGGGGCTCTTTCACAAAGACATCCAGGGCCGCCCCGCCGATAACGCCCTCTCCCGCGACCTTCGCCAGGGCGGTTTCGTCCACGATGCCCCCGCGGCCCATGTTCACGATTACGGCGGTCGGTTTCATGAGGCGCAGTTCCCTTTCGCCGATAAGGCCTGCCGTCCTTTCATTGTAAGGGGCATGGATGGAAATGACGTCCGAACAGGACATAAGCTCGTCCAGGCCGACGCTTGGATACTCTTTGCAATGGCCTGTGCCTGAGGTGGAATAATAGATGACCTTCATGCCGAAGGCCTCGGCGACACGGGCCACCTTCGACCCTATCGTCCCCATGCCCACGACGCCGTAGGTCTTTCCCGCCATCTCGAGGAAAGGCTTGGAAAGGTCGGTGAAGATGGGACTCGCGCTGTAAGCTCCGCTTTTTACGAAGCCGTCGAAATAAGGAGCGCTCCCCATCAGGGAGAGCACATGCATGAAGGTCGCCTGCACGACCGAATCGGTAGAGTACCCGGCCACGTTCTTCACAGGGATTCCCATGGCCTCGCACTCACGGACATCGATGTTGTTCACTCCGGTAGCGGCCTCGCACACCAATTTGAGCCCTGGGGCGGCATCAAGGAGGGCCTTGTCCACGACTATCTTGTTGATGATGAGGACGTCGCAGTCCCCCACCCGGGCGCGGGCCTCCTGCGGGGTGGATGTCGGGTAACAGACCAGCTCGCCAAGGGCGGCGATGGGCTCAAGAGGGGTATCCCCCAAAGTGGATGCGTCGAGAAAAACTATTTTCATCTTTACAGGCTATTTTCAACTGACAAAAAACAAATTACTGCTGCAGATAAGGGATATCCGAGTCTTCCAGCATCTGGCGCCTGTTGGAGGATTTCCCTGTTGGCAGAGCCGGAGGCGTCGGGAGAAAGACCCAGGCTGCAGGCATCGGTGAACCGGGCCGACATGCCCTGGCAGATTCCAAGCGCCAGAAGCAGAGCGGTTATATACCTAAAGGACTGTTTCATAGTGCATATCATTTTATTCTAACAAAAATAAAAAAATATGCAGAATAAGGCAACGGCATCTGTCCGTCAGTCCTCCCTAAAGCCTGATGATTGTGCCGAGTTTGATCCAGATGCCGGGCTGGGGAATGTTCCCGTGGTCGAAGTATTTGGTATCAAAAAGGTTATCGGCTTCCAGATAAAGGCTCCACTTCCCGCCATTCCAGGATGCCTTCGCGTCGGCGAGGGAGTAGGGCTTGAACGACAGGATCTCTCCAGAGCTTTTCCCTCCGGGGAAGTCCTCGTACGAGCCCACCCGGTCTATCCAGCGCCAAGACAGATTGAAAGACAGCCTCTCCAGAACTACGATGTCGGCCTGGAGCACGACCTTGTTACGGAGGTATTCAAGGGAATAATACGACTGGATGCCCGGCTCGGCCTCCTTGTCCTGCCTGGTATGGGCGTAGCTTGCCGACAGGCTCCTGAGGGGCAAGTCCCTCCCCAGCAGGACGGACGGTTCCACCCGCACCGTGAGTTCTCCACCCAGCGACTTTATGCGGGCATGGTTGACCGACCGCCAAGGGGCGTCAGGACCTGAAGTGTCTCGTATCCAATCGATAAGGTCTGTCCCGTCGAGATAATACACTCCCCCGACTATCCTCACTCCGGAGGCGAGATACTTCACCCCGGCCTCGACGGACTGCATCTTCTCCGCCTTGAGGTTCTTGTCGGCCTTGTAGCCTCCCACCGAATAATAGAGTTCCGTGAAAGAGGGCATCCGCAACGAACTGTTGTAAGATGCGTAGAGCTTCAGCCCCGGCGTTATCCTGAAACTGACGTCCGCCCCGGGATAGACCCGGAAGCCTGCGTCGTTGCCTGTGTTCCGCGATATGCTCGCCCCGCCGGAAAACGAGAAGCGGGACAGGATGACGTTGTGCTCGAGGAACAAGCTCATGTCCGTGCGGTTTAGGCCTACGCTGTAGTATCCGTCCCGGCCCCTTACCTTCCTTGGCCGGTCCAGGGGCTCGCCCAGGTTCGTACTGATGATATCCTCATTCCTCAGCTCCGCGCCGAAAGCGGTCTTGCCGAGGGAGGTCTCGAACCATCCGTCCAGATTCACTCCCAGCACGTTGGTCCTGTGGTAATTGAAAGGATAGGCCCCGGGATTTGAACGGAAGAGTTCGAAGCGGTCTTCGCCGTGGTTCCAATATACCTTTGGCCTCAGATGCAGGAAGCCGGAAGAGAGGCCCTGGACTGCGATGAAGGTTTTCCCCGTATGCTCGAACTGGTTGTCAAAGCGTGGGGAATAGAAGGTGGCCGAGCCGAAATCCTTGACGGAAAGCCCTGCGTGCCAGCTGAGCCGGAAATCCCTGATGTCCGCATTCCCTTTGTAGAAAGCCTTCAAGGCCTTGAAATCGGTATTCCGCCCGCCCTCGCTGCTTCGGGTGTAGCCGTCGCTGCGCGAGAACCCGGCGGAGAGGGAATTGCCCACCTTGCGTCCGGCCGTTCCGATGGAAACCGAAGTCGATGCCAGGCCGTGCGAGCCGCCTTCCAGACGGGCTTCCACACTCTGCCTTGAAGGCTTTCGCGTGACGATGTTGATGGCTCCGAGAAGCGAAGAAGTGCCGTATGTACGGGCCGCGGGGCCTTCGAGAATCTCGATACGCTCGATTTCGGAAATAGGAACCGGAAAATCCGCCGAATTGTGACCGGTCTGCGGGTCGGCTATGTTGATTCCGTCCAGCAGGACGGCTATCTGTTCGCATGTGCCGCCGCGCAGGCTGATATCCGTCTGGACACCCTCCGGGCCTCGCTGGCGGACGTCAACACCCACGGCCGACTTCAGCAAGTCATTGATGTTCGTGGCCGGTATCGATGATATCGCAAGGCTGTCAAGCACCGTGACCATACGGGCGCTCTGCCCGAGGAAAACAGGCAGGCGGCTGGCGGTAACCACCACGCTTTCAAGCTGTTCATTAATATCCTGCGCAATGCAGGGGACTCCGCCCGCAAGCGGAAGGAATATGGAAACAATAAGGGCTGTCTTTTTCATAAGAAACGCAAAGGTAAGAGAAAATGCTTATATTTACGATAGCTTTTGTTATTCCAAAGCTGATAACCGAGATATGAAACCACTCAATCTGACCTTCCTGTCCGCCGCCATCATTGCAGCCCTGATTCTCGCCGGATGCGGGACCGGGACAAAGTCCGCAGATGCCGGCAAAACCTATATCTGCGCCTATGTATGGCCTTCCTGCCACGACGATTCCCTGGCCCGCAAGTGGCTCTGGGAAGAGGGTATCGGGGAATGGGAGGTCATAAAGAAAGGGAACCCGCGATTTCCGGGGCATTACCAGCCCCGCCAGCCGCTTTGGGGCCATGAGATGGACAATGACCCTGAAGTGGTGGAAAAATGGATTGATACGGCCCTGAAATACGGCATAAACACCTTCATCTACGACTGGTACTGGTACACGACGGAGGACGGATACAGCGGCCCCTACCTCGAGAGCGCCCTGAACGACGGTTTCCTGAAGGCCAGGAACCATGACAAGATGAATTTCTTCATCATGTGGGCGAACCACGACGTCGCCTACAATTATTGGAACTATCATAAATGGGGGGACAAAACGGACCGCCTATTCAGCCCGGATGTGGACTGGGACACCCTCAAGAAAGTGACGGCCCGCATCATTTCACAGTATTTCACCCGGCCGGAATACGTAAAAATCGACGGCTGTCCCGTCCTGGGGATTTTTTCCATCGACAATTTCATCCGCAGTTTCGGCTCGCTGGAGCAGGCGGCCAAGGCTGTAGCATACATGCGTGAAGAGGTGGTGAAGGCCGGCTTCCCCGGACTGCATCTCCAGGAGTCGGGAGGGGGAGGCTCGTTTTTGAGCGACGAAAAGGTCCGTCAGATGCAGAAAGTCATAGACGCCTTGGGCATTGACAGCGAGGCCCTTTACAACATGGGCGGGTTCGACCCCGACTATCTTGTCCATGGACAGAACGGCATTGCCATCCGGGAGCAGATGGACGATGTGTTCGACATCCCGGTTTTCCCCTGCGTCTCGATTGGTTGGGACGATACTCCCCGCTTCCCTGCGAAGGGGGCGGACGACGTCACCAGGTTCAACTGCACGCCCCAGGCATTCGCTACCTTCCTATCCAAGGCCAAGAAATATATGGACGAGCATCCCGGCCAGCCCCGGATGCTGATGATAAACGCCTGGAACGAATGGGTCGAGGGCAGTTACCTGCTGCCCGACATGAAAAACGGCTACGGTTACCTCGAGGCCGTGAGAGACGTCCTCGACGGGAAATATGACTGATAATTAATGAAGCAGGTTTGCAGGCCTGGCCGTCAGAGAACGGTTCCGTCAGGAGTAATCCTCAACCTCGCCTCCCTGTCGGTGGAATTGTTCTCGCACTCAATGATATAGTACTCGACAGGCGAAGAGGAAGACAGGCAGTGCTCGGCATCGTCGATATGCCATCCGTTTCCAAGTTTGGCCATGGCCGCATCCGCTACCGCGCGGGGGACCTCGGAAACGAAGATATCTGTCTGGGTATAAAGCCAAGTGCCGTCAGGAAGGAACCAGGCTTCTTTTTCATGCCGGTTCTGATAAAATTCCACGTTCACCTTGCCATACTCCATTTCCCACTCGACGTTCCCGGCATCAGGGTACATGGTGGCGAAAACAGCCTTGGCCGCCGCGAAAGCGTCTCCGCCGCCGTTGTTTCCTCCGCCGTTGCCGCCGCCATTGTTATTGCCGCCC
>CAMOVV010000101.1 GCA_946627685.1 uncultured Bacteroidales bacterium | reverse complement strand
CTGGAAAGGAGGGAGATACAAAGACCTCAACTCCCTTTCTCCCCCGCTGACCCCAGCGCAGTTGATGCCTCCGGTGGGGGAACCGTGGGCGATGAAATGCTTGAGGGTGCATCCCACGCCGTTTTCCTGGTAGCCCTTGACGAAGGCCGTCGCCATGTCGGCTACCAGCAGGGGGTCCTCGCCGTAGGTTTCCTCAACCCGTCCCCAGCGGGGGTCTCTTGCTATTTCGAGGACAGGGGACAGCACCTGGTTTATCCCGAGGGCTTCGGCTTCCTCGGCGCAGGCTGCGGCCATCCTGCCGACGAGAGACGGATTGAAGGTGCTTCCCTGGGCGAGGGCGTGGGGGAAAATGGTGGCCCCGTTCATCAGGATGCCCTGGATGCCTTCGGCGCAGGTTATGACCGGAATCCCGAGCCTGGTGCTGTCACGGACGTATCTTCGGACCGAATCCATGAAGGCCCGGCTTCCGTCCGCTTCCGCCTTAAGGCTGAAAACCGCCCCCCAGCTTTTCCCCGCCAGGGCTTCGGAAAGAGGGTCCCCAGGGTTCACGAAGCGGTTTTGAAGCTGGGCGCATTTCTCTTCAAGGGTCATCTCCTTCAGAAGATTTTCAACCCTTCTGTCAATATCCGCCGAGGCGTCTTTCCAGCCCTCTCCTCCGCCGCAGGCAGAAAGCGCGGCCGTCATCCCAAGCAGCAATATCCCAATCCTCTTCATTTATTGATTCTTCAAAACTTCAGCGTTTTTCTTAAAGAACTTGCTATGGAAAAGCAACTGATAGTCAATGGCATTCTGCCAATAGTCAAACCAGTGGACGCCGGGCCTGGTGATGAAATCGTGGTCCAGTCCGGCCCCCAGCAGCCTTGTGTGAAGGTCTTTGTTCATCTCCAGCATGAAATCCCCCTCCCCGCAGTCGATTATCATGGCAAGGTCGCCTTTCTGCAAGCGGCCGAGCTGGTTGACCACGCAGAATTTGTCCCACAGGCCGGAATTGTCGGCGTAATTTCCGAGAATGTCCTCAAGGTTCCAGTTGTTTGGGTGGACCCTTATGTCGGGACAGCCGCTCATGCTTCCGGCGGAGCCCCAGATATCCGGGTGGCGCATGGCCAGGAAGAGGGCTCCGTGGCCGCCCATGCTGAGCCCGGATATGGCCCTGAAACGCTTGTCCTCCAAAGTGTTGTAATGCGAATCGATATATGGCGGGAGCTCCTTGGTCATGAAGGTCTCATACTGGCTGTCCTTCCTGACGGGAGAGTCTATGTACCAGCTGTTTTCAGCGTCGGGGCAGATGAAGACGAATCCGTAGGTGTCGGCAACGTCCCCGAGGTCCCTCCGTATGGAAGGCCAGAACTTATAGTCCCCGTTATGGCCGTGAAGCAGGTAAACGCTCGGGCATTTATAGCCCTGCAAAGCCAGGTCGGGGGAAATGACGATGACAGGGATATCCTTGTCCATGGATGCGCTGCGCACCTTCACGGTGTCCGCCCGGAAGGCCCCGGCCGCGAGGGAGACCGTGAAGAAAAGGGATGCCAGCAGAAGTCTTTTAATCATATTCACGGATAAAAATCATCATTCCTGGGCCCAGGAGTCGCAGGGAGTGTCGGTCATCACGAACCTCAGGCTGCGGGCGGAGACGAACTCGTCCCATGTGATGTACGGCCTCGTAATCCTGCGGCCGTCGATATAACCTTCTTTTACATATTTGTTTGCCTTGCTCAGCCCCTCCGCCGTCATGGTGAGGGTGTGGCCGCGCAGCTTCATCTTCACCTTGGGCAGCTGCGGAGCCCCGAGTTCCATCCGGTTGGAGGCCGGCGTCATGGGATAGATTCCCATGCTGGAGAGAAGATACCAGGCGCTCATCTGGCCGCAGTCATCGTTCCCCATCACTCCCGAAGGCTTGTTGGAATAGGCGCTTTCAATGTCTATCCGGACCTTCTCCTGGGTCTTCCAGGGCATCCCTACGAAGTTATAGAGGTAGTCGTAGTGGTGGGAAGGCTCGTTGTCGTGGCTGTAGTAGTGCTGGTCATATGTCTCGTCCAGCTTTTTGATGAACCAGTCCCTGCCGAAGAGCTCAACCATCGCGGGAACGTCGTGCATGGCTCCGAACATGTAGCACCTCGGATTGGCCTCGGTGAAACCTTCATGCGGGAAATACATGTTGCCGGTGTAGGTCATCAGGGAAGTGGAATCGGCATGGAACCAGCTTCCGTCGGAAAGCCTCGGGGCGAGGTATCCGATTTCTTTCTGGTAGTGGTTCATCCAGTTGTGGCTATGCGCGACGAGAGTGTCATGTATGTCCATTTTCCCCATTTCGCGGGCGACCTGGGCGATGGCCCAGTCGTCTATGCAGAACTCCACGCAGCGGGAGACCGACTCCGCCGTTTTGTCGCACGGGATATAACCTTTTGAAAGATAATAGGTAAGGCCGCCGCGAGCCTCGTAGTCACGGGTGTTTTCACGGTCTGTCCACAGGTGAATCGTGTCATTGTCCGGCGGCACCGTGGCATCCTTCATCATGGCCTCGAAAGCCTTGTCGGTGTCATAGTCGCGGATGCCCTTCATGTAGGCGTCGGAGATTATGGCGTCGGCGTGGGTGCCTATCATCACATTGGTATAGGAAGGGTTGGGCCATTTGGGGAGCCAGCCTCCCTGTTCGTAAATATCGATGAGGGCACGGATCCACGAAGAGGTAAGTTCGGGCTCGAGCATCGTCATCAGCGGATGGAGGGCCCTGAAAGTGTCCCATGTGGCGAAATCGGTGAACGACACCCCTTCATGGACCTCGTCGTCGTATGCGCTGTAGTAGCGGCCGTCCTCGCCGAGTTCCCTGGGCAGATGGTAGGCATGGAAAACGGCCGTGTAGAAAATGGTTTTCTGGTCGTCATCGACCCCGTCCACCGTGAGCTTCCTGAGTCTGGAGGCCCAGCTGCGCCTAACCTGCCTTTCCAGGCGGGGAAGGTTCCATCCGGACAGTTCCTCATCCATCGCCTCCCTGGCTTCTTTCTCTCCGATGAAAGAGGTCCCTATCCTGGCCCTCACCGTCCCGGTCCCGGGGGCGAAATCCACCCAGGCCCCGTTGCGGACCTTGGATTTGAGCTCCTGACGGCCGGAATAAAGGTTTTCGTCGTCCCAGCAGCCCCAGGAGGCTATCGGACGGTCGAAACTTATGACGAACCATCCCTTGAACCCTTCGAGTTCCGGCCCCCACATGTGGCTCTGGCGGTCCGGGTTGTATCGCACGATTTCACCTTTTTCGGCATCCACCCTAATCCAGCCCTCGAGACAGGCGCGCCTCGCATTGATGTCGTTAAGGAAATTTTCAAATTCAGCCGGAAGATGAAGGCCCTGGACGATTATCCTCGGAGCGATGTCTTCAGGGAAGGAGAACGACATTATCCCCGCACGGGACATAGCCGACATCGATGCGTCGACTTTGTTGCCGTCGCCATCGGTAAGGGTCACCGAATAGCCGTACGCCCGGCTTTTCTCCGAGCTCTTGTCTATCTTCATCCCGCGGCCTTCATTCTTCACCCTTACCTCGCCTCCGCACTGTGGCATAAGCGATACTGACCCATAGTCCCCCATGCATTCCACCATGGGCTGATGCGAAGCGAGGAAACCTATCATCACGGTGTCTTCGTAGACGTACGGTCCCATGCAGACCGCGTTGTCATGGGTCTGGGGGGTGAATTTCGTCATGCCGTAAGGTCTGGCAACGAAAGGAGCGAGTCCTCCGTAGTTTTCCCTCGCGGTGCCGATAAGGGGGTTGACAAAATCGACGGGAGCCTTCCCGCAGGAAAGCATGGCTCCGAGAAAGGCAATGAAAACAAAGGGTTTATGCTTCATGGCGGTTATCTAAGAATGTGATTTGGTTGAACTCTGTCGGAAACAACTTTCTACAAAAGTAACCTTTTTCAACTTTTATTCAAACGGAATTTTGTCTTTTATTTAAATAAAATGTATCTTTGTCCTCGATACAAAATTAGTAAATCGATTGAAACAACCGGCAAACTGTTCAAAACTACGCATAAACTATTACATGCCGCCACAGCAAAACTATACCGTAAAACTATATTAATCCACATACACATCCATTCATTTTAACCATTTACGTTTAATGGAAAGCAAACTTTTAATCAGAATCGCGGCATTGCTGACCGCCGGAATGCTTTCGGTTTCGGCGATGTTCGCGCAAAGTCTGCCGATCAGCGGACGGGTGACGGATGCGACAGGAACCCCCGTTGCAGGGGTGTTCGTCATTGCGGAAGGCACCCATGCATCGGCATCGACGGATTCCGATGGAAACTTCACATTGACCGTACCGTCGAACACCACTTCGCTCTTATTCCAAATGATGGGAATGAACGACGAGCGCGTGGCCTTCGACAGCAAACGGGCCCGCTATGAAGTGACCATGACGGACAGCCAGAATTTCCTGGATGAGGCCGTGGCCATCGGCTACGGTACCATCATCCGGCGCGACCTTTCCACGTCCGTGTCCTCCGTGTCTTCGGAGAAACTGCAGGAAAGGGCGTCTGCGTTCAACATCACCCAGGCCCTGGCGGGAAAGGTGGCAGGCTACAGCGTGACCAACATTTCCGGACGTCCCGGAGGCCAGAACACCATCCGCATCCGCGGCCGCGGCTCCATCAGCGCTGGAAGTTCCCCGCTGTACGTCGTTGACGGGGTAATCGACGTCGATATCGACATGATCAACGCCAACGACATCGAGTCCATCGACGTCCTGAAGGATGCCGCCGCAACGGCCATGTACGGTTCCAAAGGCTCCAACGGAGTCGTCATCGTCACCACCAAGAGCGGCAAACGCAACGACGGGACCATCACGTACACGAGCACGGAAGGCGTGGGATTCATCGGCAGGACATACAAGGAAATCGACGGAGAGTCCTACATGGCGGCCTTCCGCGACGCCTACGCATACAGCGGAAAGGTTTACGAGCCTTACTACTACACTCCTTACGAGAAGCTTTTCGACTACGCCAAGAATCCCGACGGCACCTATGCCCTTGACGCAGCCGGCCTTCTCATCCCCACTCCGAAATACAGCCACAACTGGCAGAGGGACTACTACAAAGAGGCCTTCACCTCTGAAAACAACCTGTCCTTCTCCAAGGCTGACGACAAAAATTCGGTATATGCGTCCGTAGGATATAAATATATGGGTGGTATCATCAAGAATACCGACGCCTCCCGTATCAACGGAACGGTCAACTTCACATCGAAGCTGAAGCCTTGGCTCGACGTCCAGTTCGGCGCCATCTTCTCATCGACCAAACAGAACCGCAATGATATAATGAATGACGGATCCCTTTACTACGTAATGGGCAACACCATGCCGTCGTTCATTCCCGTCCGCTATCCCGACGGCACCTACGGA
>CAMOVV010000100.1 GCA_946627685.1 uncultured Bacteroidales bacterium | reverse complement strand
CGGTGTTTCATCTCGTCCGTTGCCTTGTTCGTGAAGGTCACGGCAAGGATGTGGCGATAGGCATCCGGCGACTCACTCTGGAGGAGCAGTCTGATGTACTCGCGTGTGAGGCTGTAGGTCTTGCCGCTTCCGGCGGATGATTTTAAAATTTTCATGTCTCAAAAGATTTTAAACCCCGGATGTTTTCCGTCCGGCTCACTCGCCGGGCTGGACGGGAAACCCGGGTTAAGAAATCCAACCGCAAGTTACAACCTTTTTTTAATCTTTGTGTAAAAACTTTTGAATTTTGTATAAAAAGATTTATTTTTGTAGTCGAACACGCTTACCGTGTTGGGTAAAAGTAAATTATTTTAGGCGTGACAAAGAGCAAGACAAGCCGTAATGCATCCCGCCGTGTTAGCTCCAAGAGGTAGAGCAACTGGTGCCCTAAAGGCTTTAGATCCAGAGGAGGTTATGGGTTCGAGTCCCATACGCGGCTGGGATGCTTATATGACAAACGGGAAACTTGAGGCAGGACATTGCCTCATCCGTAAGGCGCAGCATGCCGCGCATGGGGCAATGAAAAAAAATCCGCGCCCGAGGAGGAAGCATACCAAGATTAAGAACGAATTTAAAGATTGTTTATGAAGTCAATTGCCATATTTTCAGGAAAGGGCGGAGTAGGTAAGACCTCCTTCTCCATTCTTTTGGCCTCGTGGCTCAGTTATCACATGAAGGAGAGGGTATTCGCGTATGATTTCGAATCCCCGGAGCAGCGCATGATGAACAAGCGCAAGGCGGACCTCCATACCCTTGAGGCCAAGTCGTCTATGCTTGCGAAGATGTGTGAAGGGCTGGAGCCCTATCCGATCGGGGCCATTCGTCCGGCCGCAAACGGATATACGTCGCAGGAGTTGGATATTATTGAGCGCAATTTCCGGAAGGCGCGGTCCTCTGGCGACGGTTATATCATCTGTGATTTCCCCGGGAGGTTCGGGGCGCAGGAGGCCGTCTATCGCCTGTCCGCAGCCGGCCTCATCGACCTGATGGCGTTCCCCGTCGTTCCGGAGGAACAGTCGGTACAGTCGATGTTTATCATCAATAAGTTCCTGTCCAATCCAAAGTTCTACCTCGTTCCTGACTACAGGCAGCAGGTAATGTGCTTCTGGAACATGGTAACCCGCAACGACTCCGGGAAGCGGTCGAAGACGGACATCATGGGCCAGTACGAGAAGCTTTTTTCGATGCTTCATATTCCCGTATCGCCGACGCGTATTCGTTTCGTTGACACGATGAAGCGGAGTTCCGGGCAGTCGTTTTTCGTTACGACGACGGTATGTTATCCTCGCGCGTTTGTAGCGAGGGCTTTCCCTCCGCTTGATAACGGCGATGTACCATATATAGAAAACCTCTTCCAGGAGATGAAAGACCGCCTGGACGGCATCATCAAGCCTGAAATCTATAACCCATAAAGAAGAAGGATTATGTCAGCATCTCAATCCATACTCAATAACCTTAAGAGCATCAAAGACAACAGTTACGGGGCCAATAAAGCCCTACAGATACTTCGTGAAGCGAAGCAACGCACGCACAAAAGCGAACAGGTCCTTATCACCGAACTGGTCTTGTTTGCCTTCGAGAACAATCCCGCGTACAACGAAATCCGCCGCATGGTCATTGACGGAGAGGCACAATCTGCCGACCGGGCCCGCTCGTGCCTGAAGGTGCTCAGTGCCGCCACGGGCCGCCGTCAGCAGTCACTTATCGCGGAGATGGTAATCTACGGAGGACTGTATAAAAACGATTTGAAAGTAGATAAATAAATAAGACGACCATGAGTTTCAAATTCCTTATAGGCCTTCTTTGCATGCTGCTGGCGCTGTTCGTTATCCTTATTCTCCGTCTCCTGCTTGGCTTTCCGAAAGAAGACGGAAAGAATGCGCAGAAACGACGCGCCACCCGCACAAAACAAGTTAATTCATCCGAAAAATCGGGCGAAATCGACATCAAGGTCCGCCGAGAAGCCGACGGCATTCACTTGATCGTCCGCGAGGGGACGGTGCCGGAAAATCCCGAAGATGACGAGGAGGCGCTGTTCCCGGACCTGCTGAACATATCTGACGGCCCGGAGGACTCCACCGGACTGAGTGATGAGTTCTGGATGGAGATAGCGAACCTCCCTCATAATCCGGATCCAGCCGATCGTGAGCGTTTGGCTGCCATCCTCGCCGGCGCGGGGCTTATTCAACCGGACGAGGTGGCCGTAGTTGCGGCCATTTGCGAGATGGAGGGACCTGAGGCAGAAGAAGGAGTGGACGGTGAAAGGGAAGAGGTGGCCCCCGCGTCTGCGGCCGTGAAGCCGGAGCCCGTTCCCGGGACAAAGGTGTCAGATAATCATCCAAAAAATCCGGACAAAAGCGCCGGATCAGAGTCTCGCCCCGAGGCCCCCATCCCGCATCCGACACCTGATGTCGAGGACGGCGAGGAGGAGAAAATCCAAGATGGGAAGCATCCGGGAAATCCGGAGACTCCGGAACCGGACGATTTCGATAGGCATGTATTCAATTTTTAATTTTAAAAGCGCATATCATTATGAAAATCATCAAGAAAATTTATCTATCGGCTATCACGGCCGCCTTGGGGCTTTTCTGCTTTGCGGAAACCGCATTGGCACAAGTAAAAATTGAAAGTCTCAATTCGCAGCTGACAAACGTGCCAAATCAAATTAAGACGTTTATCAATCCAATCGTTAACATCATTCTGCTCATCGTCGGTATTATCGCTATCGGCGTGCTGGTCTATGGCTATATCCAGAAGAAACGTTCCAACGACCCGAATTCCGCCGACGGCCTGGTCTCCGCCGCCCTCAACACCGTATACGTAGTTGTGGGCATCTATATCATCAAGTTCTTTTTCTTCGGAGCCTAACAGGTAAGCAGGTTTGGACGGCCATGTATTACAAGATATATAAAGCCCTGGATAACGCTCCGTCGTTCCTTGGTCTTCAGGGTTCGTACCAGCACTATGCCGCCATAGGCGTTGCCATAGCGCTGGTACTGGGCTTCTCGATAGGCGGCGCGACGAACGGCCTGATCGGGGTGGTGGTCTTCCTTGTCGGGACAGCCGCTGCTTATTTAGCGGTGATGGCGTTCCAGGCGAGGTTCACGGAGCGTGAGAGGAAGAAATTCATTTCATCAAGGAAGATTCCCGACGTCATTGTGTTTGCTCCGGAGTCGTTCACCAGTTTGGCTAGGAAGCAATATGAGATTGCCCAGAAGCGATCCAAAAAGCCATCTTCGGGTGCCAAATAGTATCATTTGAAAATCCTTTTTTCATGCAACTTAACATCAATACCGTCCGCGCTGCCGACGTTTTCCCCCTTATGGGGGTCTTCGGCGGCGTCGCCGTCTCTGTCAAGGGCGCATTCACCGTAGGCTGGGAGCTTTCGCTTCCGCCCGTGTACTATCAGGACGAGGATGAGTACGACGGCCTCATCGATGCGATGACCTCCGCCGCCCGCGTCCTTCCGGCCTGGTCGGTCATCCATCGGCAGGATATGTTCGTCTACGATACGTATAAACCAGTCCCGGGCCGTGCGAAGACCTATCTGGAAAAGCGTTTCGAGGCGGCACACAAAGGCCGTCGTTACCTACGGCATAAGGCGTATCTTTTCATCTCCATCGGCACTGCCGCAATGATTGATAAAGATGGTAAGTTCAGCGGTCTTTTCGGCATCAGCGGCACCATTGCCCCGCCGACGGAGGAGGAGCTGGACGTCTTCCGCGCGAAGGCGGCGGAGTTCATTACCATCCTTACCGCAGGTGGCCGTATCGGTGCGAGGCTTCTCGATTCCGAGGACGAGTGGCTGGGAGCGCCAGGACAACCCGGTATTGTTCAGCGTTACATGATGCTCGGTAACGCGTCTCCGCTCCTTTCGGATATCGGCACGGGCCCGGATTACGTCGAGGCGTTCGACAAGCGTGCGCAGGCTTACGTCCTGTGTGAATCCTCCCGTCTTCCGGGTGTCATGCCGTCTGTGACGCGTGTGGATGCCATGTCATCCAACGGTGCCCAGGTTTTCCTGTCAACGGGATCAGCCATCGGAGTACATCTTGGATGCGAGCATTGTGTGAACCATATCGTCGTCATTCCGCCGCAGCAGCAGGCTGTACAACGGCTTGAAGGAAAGAAGCGCGACATGACATCGTCTATGCGTTCCAACGACAACCGCCTCAACGCTGGCGAGATTGATGCCTATCTTGATGACGTTTATACAGACAGCCTGATGACTGTATATGCCCACCTTAACATCATCGCGTGGGGACCGAGCAAAGAGCAGACGGACATTTCCGCCCGCTTGAGTGCGGCCCTTTCCGCGATGGGCTCGGTGGATACCATTGCAACGCGCAACCGTCACAACACACCGGTCCTCTACTATGCCGGCATCCCGTCGAACGCTTTCGAGATAGGGAAGGAGAACCTCATGACGATGGAGCTGCGCTCCGCCTTCTGCATGGGTATCTATGAGACCTTCGATGAGGGCTTCGGCAAGGGCGACCTTGCCCTGTGCGACCGCGAATGCATGGTCCCGCGTCTCATCGATGTCGACGAGGTGTCTGCACAGATGGGCCTCAACAACAACTACAACAAATTCGTCGTAGGGCCATCCGGGTCTGGAAAGTCCTTTACTGTGAACCGCATGCTCCAGTGCGAGTACAATGCCGGAGCGACTAACTTCATCCTGGATGTCGGTCATTCTTATGAGATTGCCACGTCCATCGTCCACGAGGAGACCGGAGGCAGGGACGGACAGTACTTCACCTGGAGTCAGGACCGCCCCTTGAAGTTCAACCCCTTTGTCGGGTTCACTGAGTGGCTGGACGATAAGGGCCTGCTCCGGCCTGACGACACAGGCGTCAATGCCCTTATTTCCATTCTGGAAACCATCTGGCAGCCGGAAAAGGGATGGACACCCTCCAAGGAGGCTATCCTTAAGCAGATTATTCGGGACTTCACGGCCGCCATGCTCAAGGCGGGCCGAGTCGAATCCAACCGTCCGGTCTTCAACGACTTGTACGATTACATCAAGGATGTCGTGCAGAAGCAGTTCGACGAGAGGCAAGCATGGAAGACCAATCTGGAAGCCAACACAAGGAAAGAGCACGAGCTGCTGCTGAAGCTTGACTCTCTCGGCGATTCCAAGGCAAAGGATAAGCAGGCCGAGCGTGCTCGTCTGGAGAAGCAGTTGGCCTCAACGAGGGAGGCGCTTATTGAAAAGGGCTTCTCCGTGGGAACAGACAAGGTTGGCTACGAGAATTTAGACATCAACGACTTCCACATCGCACTGGGGGCGTACTCCCTTCAGGGGGCGTTTGCCACTCTCCTCAACGAGCCTAACCCGGCGGACGTATTCTCATCCCGCTGG
>CAMOVV010000099.1 GCA_946627685.1 uncultured Bacteroidales bacterium | reverse complement strand
ATGCTCAACATGGCCCTCCGCGTCTTCCTGTCGAAAGCCCCGTCCGAGTCCTACGGTTACTTCTCCGACGAGAAGCACGTCGGTTACATCCAGGCGACGGAGAACCAGGAAGGATTCAACACGGCCATCTGCAACAAGACACCAGGATCCAACGGACGCCACCTCCTCGTAGAGAAAGACGGAATCCCAGTAAAAGCGGAAAAACTCACGAGGGATTACCTCGAGAAGACCTTCCGTACCTATCCGGAGTACTTCTCCAAGGAGGATATCGAGATGATGCCTGTCAGGAAATACGACGGCATCGACGACTTCCTCTCCGTACATGAAGATGAACTCGTAGAAATCTGGTGAACCGTGAAAAAGAAAATTGAAATAAAATCAAATCACCATGAGAACAATCACACTTAACATCTACCAATACGACGAGCTCTCCGATACGGCAAAAAAGAATGCCGTGGAGAATATGCGTGAAACTATCGGTTCCATGCTCTGCGACTTCGATGCGGACGATTACCGTTCCGCACTGGAGAAGATTCAGAAAATCTTTGAAATCCAAGTGTACGATTGGTGCGTGGGCTATCCCGGCACCTATTCCCTTTGGCGTTTCAATGAGAACTCAAGATTCTCCACTATAAGCAATGAACCAAAATTCCTCGTGCGTTATCTGGACGCGGTGGAGCAGTACTGCCGAAAGGGAAGATTCTATTCTTCCTCATTCCGCAAAGTTCCGGTTGACAAAGAGCATCCTGCGGGCCTTGATTACACCAAGCGTAATTCTAAGGTGCTGTTTGAGCGAAACTACTGCCTTACCGGAAGCTGGACGAGCGCCGTTGTAGACGACTACATGGAGAAACGCTATGAATACGTGCGCAAGCACCGCACGATTAAGGATTTCATAGACGATATGCTCCACGATTTCTTTAAACAGTGGGAACGCGACCAGGAATATAACTACGATGATGAAAACATCGAAGAAACCATCCTTGGTAACACTTACGAGTTCACGGAAGACGGAACCAGATATAAAGGATAAGAAACAACATAACCAAATAATAATAGTAATGAAACCTCAAATCATTTTCAAAGAAGGCCGTGAGGGCGAAATGAAACTGGATGCCATTAAAGGAATCTCTATTCCGAGAATTGACGGCAAAGCCGTCCTCGTGTACCCTAAATACAAGGAGTGTAAACTTCTTGAAGTCAGTCGCTTTGACGACTGGAAGGAGCCGGGCCACTCGAAACTAAATGCCCTTTTCGAAGACACCGACCTCTGCAAAGAGCGCACCGATGAACTACTAAAGCTGGACAGCCCGGCAGCGAAGTTCGTACGTGGCATCGCAGAGAAGTTTAACATTGCTTCTCTACTTACCACCGGAACCATCAAGAAATACGAGAAAGAAATCAATGCCCTTGCGAAACAGATAGAGGGCGCAGACCTTCTGCCCGATTCTGTCCTTTGGTCTTGCCTTCGTAACGACGCCAACACCGCTTGGGTTGCGGGTGACTACAACGGTTTCTTTATCATCGAAAACTACATCTTGTACAACACCTTCGTCGTTGTGCCAGTGGCGGTAAACGAAGCTTAAGCCTTCTTCCTTGGGCGAGGGCGCTCCGTCGCCCCGCCTATTCCTCTCTCATGGCGCCACTTCTGACAAGGTGGCTATTCACTACAAACCAATCAAATCGAAATCATTATGCGACATCTTACATTTAGCCTTGTTGCGGGTTATCCCAACAAAATGAGCAAAAACAAAATGACGGAAAGAATTGCAGAAATGATGAAGGAAGTTAATATCAACCTTGGTATGCTACCTGGTGTTTGTGCACATCACGGCAATCCTTACTATTTAGGTGACACGGTTGAACTTGCTAACACAAGCCCCGACCAAGTGAGAGTTGATTTCTATGTTAGTAAAACGAAGGAATCCACCTGGAACGAAATAATGAGCGCCGTGAATAAAACATACGTTCCGTATTACAAATTCGTGAACCGCTAAGGGTATGGGGGACGCGACTGCTTCCATATCCGCAACAAACCAATCAAATATCACACTAACATGAAAAAAATCGAAGTTACTTGCGGGTACCGCGAGGAATTTGAAAACGGAGAAGTTCGTTACCATGGTGACTCCACTTTTAACGGGTGGTGTTACAAAGATATAGATGCCTTCAAAAAAGGAGAGGGCATTATCTACATCGGAGAATACTCCTTGCAAGACTTGGACGAAAATAATGGGGATGCTAAATTGTGGACCCGCGAAATGCTTCTCAATGAGACGCGTGAAACGCTTGAACAGGAGTATCCGGAAGAAATGTATTCCAACGAGAAGTTTGTAGAGTTCCTTGCCGCCGCCGCTCTTGAAGCCTGTGACTGGCAGGAGCCTTCAACCTACCTCTACGAACTTACCTACGATGAAAGCATCGAGGCAATGTTTGCAGACAGGGAACTCTGGGACAAGTAATCACTGTTTACGGCTCTTGAACGGGCTATAGATTGCCAAACAAACCAATCAAATACACTTATACCATGAATATAAGAAAAACTGCAAAATACTACCGGACAGTCTTCTCCAGCGGCAGCATCCGCGAATGCGTTTCCCTCCTCCCGGAGGTGATACGCGAGTACGGGACCAAGCGCTGGTCCGGAAGCAAATATAACGATAATATCTATATCCGTCATATTACGGAGTTTCACTGGAACCACCGGATAGAGAGGCTCTGTGTCGACGACAAAGGCGTATGCTTCGCCAGCATCTACTGGCAGGGAGACTCCACCGACGGCACTACGGCCGTTGATGTGAGCCGCCTGGTAAACGGTCACGTCATCCCCGCAGAGCACGAGTGGATAGGAGACCGTACCTACTGCAGACATAGCGACCTGAGGATAAGCGCCGAAGAGTTCGCCGAGGCTATCCGGGCCGTTGCGAAGTACCTCGCCCCTGAGGCCATCAACGCAAGGAAAGAGGCGGAAAGAAAAGCCGAACTGACCAGCAAGGTCTTCGATTATGTGGATACCCTTCAGAAAACCAAGGACGAAGCCTTCTGGAACGGACGCATGTCCGTACAGGAACTGTTGGAAAAGAAACCCGAGCTTCTTTACAAGGATCTCGAAGAACTGAAAGGCATCGCCGCCACGGTTTTCAAAAACAATAACAAAAGCGCCTACTGGCTCAGGGGAGGCCGCCGTGAAGGAAACTTTGAATTCAATCTCAACTATTGAACAACCCATGAACGAAAATATCCAACTCCTCTACATAGACCTCTTCTGCGGTGCCGGCGGCACGTCGACGGGCGTTGAGAACGCCGTCGTCAACGGCAAGAAGATTGCCAAGGTCGTCGCCTGCGTGAACCACGACAAAAACGCGATTGCCTCCCACAAGGCCAACCACCCCGACGCGGTCCACTACACCGAGGATATCCGTACGCTGGAGCTGGGGCCCATGGTGAAGCATATCAACCTGGCCCGGAAAGCGCATCCCAAGGCGAAGGTCGTCCTCTGGGCCTCCCTTGAGTGTACCAACTTCTCCCGCGCCAAGGGAGGTATGTCACGCGACGCGGACTCCAGGACACTCGCAGAGCACCTGTTCCGCTACGTGGAGGCCATCGACCCTGATATCATCCAGATAGAGAACGTCGATGAGTTCCAGACCTGGGGCCCGCTGGTGGAGAAACGCCGCGGCGACGGGACCGTCGTCATGACGAAGAAATCCTCCGGGAAGGGCAAGGAACGCAAGACCTGGGAGGAGCCGGCCATGCTGCCGGATCCCGAGCACAAGGGGGAATACTACCACCGCTGGGTCGCCGAGATGTGCTCCTACGGATACCGCTTCGAGAGCCGCATCCTTAACAGCGCCGACTACGGAGCCTACACGTCCCGCAGACGCTTCTTCGGCATGTTTGCTAAACGAGGCATCGACATCGTCTTTCCGGAACCCACACACGCAAGGGACGGCGGGGAGGACCTCTTCGGGAACCACCTCAAGCCTTGGCTGCCCGTCCGTGACGTCCTGGACCTCGACGACGAGGGCGCGTCCATCTTCGGAAGGAAGAGACCCCTTGTGGACGCGACGCTCAAGAGGATATACGCCGGACTCGTTAAGTTCGTGGCCGGCGGAAAACAGAACTTTCTAATAAAGTGGAACGGCATGAAGAACGGCACTTACCTCGCCCCGGACATGGAGACCCCCTGTCCCACGGTGACGACACAGAACCGCATCGGTGTCGGCAAGGCCCGTTTCCTTTCAGAGAAAGGCTCCGGAGACCAGCAGTTCCTTGCCGCCTACTACGGCAAGGGAGGCGTTCACTCGGTCGAAGGGCCCGCTCCGACGGTCACCACCAAGGACCGCCTCGCCATGGTCTTCCTTGACAACCAGTACGGAAACGGAGCTCCCACCTCCATAGAGAAGCCCTGCGGGACCATCACCAATAACCCGAAACAGAAAATCGTGAAGGTTAAATCCTCAATCGACACCCCGACACAGATCGTAACGGTCAACCGCAAATGGCAGTATCTCGTCAACCCGCAGTTTTCCTGCCCGGGAAACAGCGTGGACGCCCCATGCCCGACGGTCATAGCCCGCCAGGACAAACTGCCTCTACAGATAGCGTCAGCCCTGACAAACGAGGCGCATCTGCCTTCCTTCATCAGAAGGGAAGGTGACACGCTGATCTACATCTCCTATGACACCGACAGCCCCGTCCTCAGGGAAATCAAACAGTTCATGTTCGTCTACGGCATAGTGGATATCTCCATGCGTATGCTCCGCATAGATGAGCTGAAGCTTATACAGGGTTTCCCAAAAGACTACGTCCTCGTGGGTTCACAGGAAGAACAGAAGAAATACCTCGGCAACGCGGTTGTGACTATAATGGCGAAGGTCTGGTGTGAGGCTATCGCGCCGACACTTGACAAAAAGACAAAAACAAAAGTAGCCTGACATTTCTAAACCACTAAAAATTACACTAATCCGGACGAAATACATTTAAAAAACAACATAAATCGCCCGCTATAGTGTAATAATCTTAACAGGTAGTGGTCCTTTCCACGAATGGGCTTCGCTCGCTCCGCTTATTCGGGCTAAAATCTCCACCCTGAAAGGGTAGTATTTTAGCCCTCACCCATACGGGAAAGGATTTTATCCCTTTACCACTTCGCTCAGATTTTCCCCAGACTACGGGCCCAGAGGTCCCATAGCAGGTGAAAATCCAAGCAAAGTTAAGGGATAAAACGAATGAAGAATCCAAGACAAAAACGCTAAATCCAACAAGCAAGAAAATCCGTCATCTCATATTGTTTCTTTCAGTGCATTTCAGCACAACATCTCAGGGTACGGTCAAAGACGGTGAGGCTGTACCCTTTCTAAGTAACAACCAAAAAAAATATAAAAATGGATTTCACAGTTTACA
>CAMOVV010000098.1 GCA_946627685.1 uncultured Bacteroidales bacterium | reverse complement strand
CAGTCCCATCCGAGGGCTTTGGAACTCTCCTTGAAGTAGCTGTCATAGGGGCTGGCGGTGGAAGAACTCCTTCCCATCGAGACAAGTTTCCTTGGATTGTAAATCCTGAAAAACCTGTTTCTGAGCTCCTTGCCTCCCTTGGAGGAAAGGTAGGCGCTGAGCCAGGAATTGATTTCGCTGATTCTTTCGTACTTCCCGTCCATGACGGCCCATACGGTGTTGTTGTCCACCGGAATCGAGACCAGCAGCCCGTCCGTGGAAAGGGTGTCGGACAGGTGGAGAACCAGGAGGTCGAGGCTTCCTTCCCTCAGCGAATCCAGAAGGTTTTCATCCTTTCCGGGAACGCATATCTCCAAGGAGAAATTTCCGCTTCTGGCGAAGTCATGGAGCAGCTCGTAATTGTAGCCCGTCTCGAGCGGGGCCGTTTTTTTCCCTGCAAAGTCCAGGTCGATGCCGGCCTTTACGAAACTTCCCGGAAACCCGTCTCCCCGATGGGCGGACGGACGTTTTGCACATGGGAAAAGAAGCAGGAGGACAAGGGCGGCGAGGCCGTACCTCAGATATGTCTTTCCCTTATCTCCCACCGGAGCCGCCTCCTCCCGCGGATTCGCTCATTGTCTTCTGCCTTGCGGAAGGCATGTAGAACGGCCAGAACATTCCGAGCTTGATGGCTTTCTGTGTCCTGATATAGTGGTGGGCGGAGAAGTAGTCGGCCTTGTCCATGGGCCATCCCATGCCGAGATTCTCCAGTTTGACGAAGATGCAGGCCCTCTTCCACTGCATGTTCACGAAGACGTCGAAGGTCGGGCCGTTGTTGTATTTCACCTGGTTCTGGTTGTAGAAGGCGCCCACTGCGGGATTCCACCCCGGGGCGTACCAGGATGTGTTCCAAAGGCCGTCGGCGCCGGCCTGCATCTGCAGGACTCCGCGCACGATGTCAAACTGGATGTAATATCTCAGGTTGATGGCCACGGTGGGGAGGGGGAGGACATCCTTGTTCGAGGACACCTGGAAAAGGGCCCTGTTGTCAAGGTGGAAGATGTCCCTCAGCAGAGAGAGGTTCTTGGAAACGGAGATGGTGGCGACGGACATCGGAGTGGTGTTCTGCCTGACCATTCCAGTGGGGTCGAAATAGATGTTCTTGTCAAGGAGGGCATAACCCGCCGACAGCGACAGCTTCCAGTAGGGGATGTCGAGCCTTCCGCCGATTCTCGTGACGGAAATTTTGTCGAAGTCGTTGTCCCACCTGAAGTGGTTGGAGAAATAGTGCTGGTGGTAGAAGTCTGGCTCCTTGAGGGATGTGTCGAAGCTCAGGGTAAGGCTCACCGGGCTCTTCCTGGCTTTCCTGAAGGGATAGAAGGCGAGGGAGGCCTCGGCGTCCACCGAGAAGTCTCCCGCCTCGTCCCCTGCAAAGACCAGCTCGCCGTTGGCATGCCAGCGGATATAGTTCCGGAGCTGTCCCTCGACCCCTCCGTAGAAGAAGGAGGAATTCCATCTATGCTTCTTGGAGGAGTGCAGGAAGGCGGGGTCTATCATGTAGAAGGATTGAATCCTGTTGCCGATGCCTGCGTTCAGCTTTGATACCACTCCGTCGTCGGCCCAGGGCTGGAGACGGATGAACAGGCGGTTTTCCAGCTTCATGGTCCTCACCGAGTCCCGCGACGAGGTGGGATTGTAGTTGAAGACGTTGTTGTAGAAGGCTCTTCCGAGGCTGTCCGAGGTCGCGATTTCGTCGGTGTACAGTTTCCTGTAGGTCGAATACTCGCTGCTGTGGCCGATGAATGCGGTGGTGATGTCCTTATGGGCGTCTTCCACGCTCTCCCCGGCATCCTCTTCCGCGGGGGCTGCGAGGGAATCCGCCTGCGCCGGGACTTCCTTTTTCTTTTTCAGCTTCTCAAGGAAATTGAACGGAATCCTGTATTCCTGGTCCAGGAAGACGGTATTTTTCTTTATCTGGGTCTTGGCGCTGGAGAGGATGACGTCTATCTCCCTGGCTTCCACGGTGGTGTCCCTCACCCAGAAATTGTCCGTAAGACCTCCGTTCTCGCCCCTGCTGATGCTGTTGAAAAGGTAGCCTGCGTTGAGCATGTATCTCTTTCCCAGATAGTTGAAGGTGGCGGCGAAGTTCTTGTTCTTGGTGTTTTCGTTGTCGAGCATTCCTCCGCCTCCGAACCTGTTGTACTCAAGGGTGTAGTTCATCCCCGGGTAGATGTTCTGGGATGTGGAGAGATGGAGGTTGTCGGAACCTTTTTCCTCGTTGGCGAAGAGGGTCCCCCAGTAGGCCAGTTCTGTGTAGGGAACCTTGGTGTTGTAGAAGCGGACGGTGGAAGGGGAGTCTCCCCAGGACTCGTAGGGCTCGTAGAAACTCACGTGCTCCGTGCTCCTGCGCTTGAAGAAATCGTAGGTCTGCACGGGAGAGCCGGAAACGCCGAGCCAGGTGGCGCCCACGTCCTCCCTTCGGAAGGGAAAGTCGTGGAACCAGTAGTTGTAGGAGGTGTCCGGAACGAAGGCCTCCGTCTTGCTGTATCTTCTGTCCAAGGTCCAGGCCACCAGCCTCTTGTACTGCATCGAGTCGGGGATGGCGAAGGTCTCGAGAATCCTTGGAGTGCTCTCCTTGATGCTGTCCCTCACGGACTTGATGCTGTCCTTGATGGCCATGATGCTGTCGGCGCGCCTCTTGTCCTTTTCTGCCTTGAGGTCGGCGAAATATCTTTTCCGTCCTATTTTGTCCAGGGAGGCGAACCACTCGTCAAAGGCTACCTTCGCTTTTGCCGTGGAGTCTGCGAGGTAGAGGGAGTCGATGCGGGGCCAGATCAGGCTGTCGCCTTTCTGTATGAGGGAGTCCTTCACCCAGGCGTGGACGGCTTGGTCCACCGTCGCTGCATACCAGCGGTAGCGGAACGTGTCGGTCTGTTTCAGGGAATCGGGCGCCTTGATGGAATCCCTTCCGGGGAGGGAGGTGGTTCCGTCGGGGACAAGGGTGAAGAAACTCTTCCCGGTGTCTTTTTTCGCGAAGGGATTGGTGTAGATGATGGTGTCACGGCTTCCTTTCCGCACGGTGTCCCTGACCACGGAGGGCTGCAGGGAAGGCATCGAGCGGTTCACCGTCATGCCGATGGTGTTGAAGGCGGCCAGGCCTGTGGCGACCAGCGGAAGCGAGAATCTTTTCAGGAAGTCTTTGACCATGGGGGCGTCAGTCGATTTTGAATTCGGCGATTTCCTTGTTGAGCCTGCTCAGGATGGACATCTTGGTGTCGTAGAGGGCATCGGAGATGTCCACCTTGTAGTAGTGGGGGTTTATGAGCCTTCGTTCGGACGGGCTGAAATGGGCCAGCGTGTCGTTGTAGAAGGCTTTTTTCTCCATGAGGGTGTGGGCCGGGGCGCAGCGCCTGCCGTCTTTCACGACCTGGAGCTGGAGAGTCCTCCAGGTGTAGGAGCCGGCGGGGAAGGTCTTGTTTTTGTATGCGTCCCTTTCGTCGCGGATGGTGAACTCCGCTCCGGCCTCGATTTTCTTTGACAGGGCGTCGCCGCGGAGGCAGGTGACGTCGGCTTTGTTCCTCTCCGCCCCGTCTTCTTTGACGACAATCCTGTATGTAATCTGGAATCCGGGATTGATGAGCTTAATGGTGTCTTCGGAGCGTTTGAGAACCGGTTCGCCGTCCAGCTGGACAAGTTTATAGACGTTGCCGAAGCAGGGGGCCGCCTTGCTGGTCGCGATGGCGTCGCCCACTCCGTAGGAGTCGATTCTTGCGCCCTGCCTTTCAAGGTCGGAGATGAGATATTCGTCCAGGCCGTTGGTGGCGAATATCTTGCATCCGCGCATCCCGTGATTGTCGAGGATGTCCCTGACTTTGATGGAGAGATAGGTGAGGTCTCCGCTGTCCAGGCGGATGCCGTAGCCGTAGGGGTAGGAATCGTCGATGCCGCATTCGCGGAAGGCCCTGATGGCGTTGAGCACTCCGCATTTGAGGGTGTCGTAGGTGTCTATCAGGAGAATCAGGTTCTCGCCCCTGTGGGTGTTGATGTAATCGACGAAGGCCCTGTGCTCTCCTTCGACGGAACTTCCGTAGGAGGTCACGTAGCTGTGGGCCATGGTGCCTGTGGAAGGGACGCCGTTGAGGATTCCCGCCAGGATGTTGGAGGAACTGGCGCAGCCGGCGATGATGGCGGCCTTCGCTCCGTATGTTGCGGCCCAGGGGCCGTGGGCCCTGCGTGAGCCGAATTCGCTCACGGGTCGGTCGGTGGCCCTGCACACGCGGGAGGCTTTCGTGGCCACGGCCATCTGGTGGTTCATGATGCACAGGATGGGGGTCTCGATGACCTGGGCCTGGATGAGGGGGGCTTCCACGGTGATTACCGGCTGGTTGGGAAAGACTATTTCCCCTTCTCTCACGGCATAGACGTTCCCGGTGAATTTCATCCCGGCCAGATACTCCCTGAATTCCTTGTAATCGTCTCCGGGAAGGAACTTTTCATAGAAATCCGCATTCTCCTTCCCGATGCCTTCTATCATTTGGATAACCTCCTCCGTCCCGCTGGCGACGGCCCAGTTGTTGTTTTCCGGGGCCACGCGGTAGAACATGTTGAATACGGCGGTTTTATCCTTCTTTCCCGTTTCCAGGAAGGACTTTCCCATCGTGTACTGGTATTTGTCCGAGCAGTATGCCCAATTAAGATTCTTCATCTGAGATTTCCGTTTAATCGGACAAAGTTAAGATTTTTAACCGAACTATTTGTAAATTTGTACGCTAAAAGGATATTCAATGGATCAGCTGAGGAATCTTTTCGAGTCCAGCACGGGACTGAAGGTCAGGGAAATCAATGAAATGACGTCTTCCGGGAGCAACCGGAGGTATTTCCGTCTCAAGGCCGACGGCCTCTCCCTTATCGGTGTGGTCGGCAACAACCTCGAAGAAAACAATGCCTTCGTGTCCCTTGCCCGTCATTTCCGGAGCAGGGGAATCAACGTCCCCGAAATCCGTTTCGTCAGCCCTGACGGGATGCGCTACCTTCAGGAAGACCTCGGCGACGGCATCCTCTACAACCTCGTCTCCCAGGGAAGGGCGGCGGGAGAGTACAGTCCCTATGAGAGGATGCTCCTCTGCCACACCATGGAGATGCTCCCCAAAATTCAGTTCGAGGGGGCCAAGGGGCTGGATTTCAGCGTCTGCTATCCGGAGCCCGGTTTCGACGGAAGGATGGTGATGTTCGACCTCAACTACTTCAAATACTGTTTCCTGAAGGCTACCGGACTCGAATTCAACGAGGCCCTTCTGCAGGACGATTTCGAGAAACTGCGTGACGACCTTCTGCGGGAAGACTCCCTTACCTTCATGTACAGGGATTTCCAGGCCCGCAACGTGATGATACGTGACGGGGAGCCCTGGTTCATCGATTTCCAGGGAGGCCGCAGGGGACCGGTCTATTACGATGTCGCGTCCTTCGTGTGGCAGGCCCGCTCCAGATATCCCGA
>CAMOVV010000097.1 GCA_946627685.1 uncultured Bacteroidales bacterium | reverse complement strand
TCGCAAAAGCCGTAGAGCGCGACCGCACCATAGTGGTGGCTTCCGCCGTCGGCGACTGCACCGACCTCCTCATCGAAGCCGGCACCAAGGCTGCCGACCACGATGCGACCTACTCCGATATCCTCTCCGGCATCCAGGCGATGCACCACGAGATTATCCGCGAACTTCTCCCCATCGAGAAGCACGAGGAATCCCTGGAAGCCTGCGACGAGGTGATGGACTCCGTTAGGGGCATAGTCCAGGGAGTGTATCTTCTCGGAGAACTCTCCCCCACCAGCCTGGACGCCATCCAGGGCTGCGGAGAGCTTCTTTCCAGCAGGATTCTCGCCACCAAAATGGCCTCCAAGGGAATACCGACCAAATGGGTTGACTCCAGGGATATCATCAGCACCCGCTCCGACGGCCCCCACAACGTGGTGGACACCGAAATCACCTACGCCAACATCGCCTCCATGGTGGAGAACAACCCCATCACCTCCCTCTTCGTCGCCCCCGGCTTCATAGCCTCCGACGAAAAAGGCAGGATGGTCACCCTCGGAAGGGGCGGCAGCGACTATTCCGCCTCCCTTTTCGCAGTCGGCAGCAAGGCCCGCAGCCTGGAGACCTGGAAAGACGTTCCCGGCATGATGACGGCCGACCCTAAAATCGTCCCCGAAGCTTCTCTGATTGAGCACATTTCCTACCGCGCCGCCCTGGAACTCTCCCACTTCGGCGCCAAGGTGATTTTCCCTCCCACCATCCAGCCCGTCGTGGCCGAAAGGATACCCATCCTTGTCAAATGCACCTTCGACCCCGACGGTCCCGGCACAGTCATCGAGCAGAATCCCCCCAGGGGAAAGAACCGCAGCAAAATTATCGGCATCTCCAATTCCGACAAAATCGCCCTCCTCTCCCTCGAAGGTAGCGGCATGGTCGGAGTTCCGGGATTCTCCTACAGGCTCTTCCAGACCCTCAGCGAGAACGACATAAGCATCATCCTCATCACCCAGGCCTCCTCCGTGAACACCATGTGCGTGGCCGTGGCTGAAAAGGATGCCGAAAAGGCCCGCGAGGCGGCGGACAAATGCTTCGCCTACGAGATTTCCCTCGGCAAGCTCAACCCTCTCAAGGTGGAGACCGGCTATTCCATCGTCTGCCTTGTCGGCGACGACATCTTCAACCAGAGAGGCACGATGGGAAGGATGCTGGCGGCCCTGGGAGACAGGAGCATAGGGGTCAGGGCCGTAGCCCAGGGCTCTTCCGAAAGGAACATCTCCGTCATCGTCTCTTCCGACGACGCCCGGCCGGCCATCAAAATTATCCACGCAGAGTTTTTCGAAAAATCCCCCTACAAGGACATCAACCTCTTCATCGCCGGCTACGGCACCGTGGGCAAGGCCCTTATCGACATCCTCGCCCGCAAGAGGGACGAAATCGCCCAAAGGACCGGCAAGAGGATACATGTGGCAGGACTCTCCAACAGCAGGAAATTCATTCTCGACAGGGAGGGGATTCCCCTCGGGGACATAGAAGAACGGCTTGCGGCCGGACAGTCGGCCGCCGACGAGGCCTTCTTCGAGGCCCTTGCCCGGACGAGTCTCCAGAACTCCGTCTTCGTGGACTGCACCGGCTCCTCCGACATTTCCTATAAATACCTGAATCTCTTCGAGAAAGGGTATTCCGTCGTGGCCAGCAACAAAATCACCTTCGCCGCTCCCTACTCCCAGTACAAGGCCCTCAAAACCGCGGCCGTGGAGAACGGAGTGTCGCTGAAATACGAGACCACGGTGGGGGCGGCCCTTCCCATCCTCGAGTCCATCTCCCGCAGCGTCAACAGCGGCGATGCCATCGTCAGGGTGGATGCAGTCCTTTCAGGAACAATGAATTACATCTTCTCATCCTATCAGGGCGGCACCGACGGACGCACCTTCGCCGACGTCGTGCTCGCCGCGAAGGAGAAGGGGTACTCCGAGCCGGACCCGAGGCTGGACCTCAGCGGCAGGGATGTCCTCCGAAAGCTCCTCATCCTTTCAAGGGAGGCGGGCGTGCCCCTGGACGAGGCCGATGTTAAAATCACCCCCGCCCTCGGGGACGAGTTCTTCAAGGGCAAAGTGCCCGAGTTCTTCGAGAAACTGGCGGAAGCGGAGCCCCGGTTCGCGGCTTCCTTCAAGGCCGCGGCGGACAAGGGACTGAGGCAGAGGTTCATAGCCTCCCTCTACAAAGGAGCCGACGGAGAATGGATTGCCGAGATGGGACTTCGGGAAGTCGGTCCCGACAACCCTCTTTACAACCTCACCGGCACGGACAACTGCGCCATCATCACAACGGAGTTCTACCCTTCCCCGCTCGTGATCCAGGGCGCCGGCGCCGGAGCGTACCAGACAGCCTCCGGGGTCCTGAACGATATTTTGATATAACAGAACTTAACAACATTATAAGAACATGAAAGTAGCAGTAGTAGGCGTCACCGGACTGGTGGGCACAAGAATGATGGAAGTGCTGGAAGAAAGGCATTTCCCCGTCACCGAATTTATCCCCGTGGCATCGGAGAGGTCCGTCGGGAAAAAAGTCACTTTCGGAGGCAAGGAATATACGGTAGTGAGCGCCGACGAGGCCATCTCCCGCAAACCAGACCTGGCCGTTTTCTCCGCAGGAGGCGATGCGTCCAAGGAACTCGCTCCCAAATTCGCGGCCGCAGGCTGCCGCGTGGTTGACAATTCCTCCTACTGGAGGATGGACCCGAGCAAGAAACTCGTCGTGCCCGAAGTGAACGGCGACGTCCTCACGGCTGACGACTATATCATAGCCAATCCCAACTGTTCCACAATCCAGATGATTCTCCCCATCGCTCCCATCCACCGCAAATACGGCATAAAGAGAATCGTGGTCTCCACCTACCAGAGCGTCACCGGAGCCGGCAACAGGGCTGTCTTCCAGATGAATGAGGAGAGGGACGGCAAGAAGTGGGGCGAATATCCCGCCAAATTCCCCCATCCCATCGATGAGAACATTATCCCCCACATTGACGTTTTCCTTGAGAACGGCTACACCAAAGAGGAGATGAAGATGGTGAACGAGACCCATAAGATTCTGGGAGACAATTCCATAGGAGTATCCCCCACCACGGCCCGCGTTCCCGTGCTCGGCGGCCATTCGGAGTCGGTGAACCTCGAGCTTGAAAAAGATTTCACCCTCAATGAAATCCGCGAACTCTGGGAAAACACCCCGGGAGTCACCATCCAGGACGACCCCGCCTCCAACGTCTATCCCATGCCCCTGTACTCCCTCGGCAAAGACGACGTCTTCGTGGGAAGGCTCCGCAGGGACCCCTCCGTCAAATACGGCCTCAACTTCTGGTGCGTCAGCGACAATATCCGCAAGGGAGCCGCGACTAACGCCATCCAGATTGCCGAGACCCTTCTTGCGAAGGGATTCCTTCCGGCGTAGATTCTTCGCCGGCCTCAGAATGACAAGAGGCGGGCCCCTGACGGACCCGCCTCTTTCATCTTATGTTCCGACAAGGATTAGTCGGTGAGGGAGAAGCGCTTGAAAGCGACAACCTTGGCCTCTTTGTCAACGGAAGCGATGTACTCCTTGACGGTCATCTTGCCGTCAGCCTGTACAAAGTCCTGATCCTCGAGGGTGGCCTCTTTGAAGAACTTGCTGAGCTTGCCCTTTGCGATGCCTTCGAGCATGGCGGCAGGCTTGCCGGCCATCTTCGGATCCTCGGACATCTGCTGCTTGTACATCTCAAGCTCCTTCTCGACGATTTCCTTGGGGCAGTCAGCCTCGGAAACGGAGACGGGATTCATGGAAGTAACCTGCATGGCGATGCCCCTTCCGAGTTCGGCGGGAACTTCCTTATTGAAAGCCACGATGGCGCCGAGCTTGTTGTTGAAGTGAACATAGCTGGCGATACAGGGAGCCTCAAGGGAAGCGTAGTAAGCGAGGTCGTGCTTCTCGCCGGTCTTGCCGGTCTGGGCGGAAATCTCTTCCTCAACGGTGTGGCCATTGGAGCACTTGGCAGCCTTGAGAGCCTCAAGGTCGGCAGGATACCCGGCGATAGCCGCGTCGGCGATTTCATTTGCAAGAGCCTTGAACTCAGGGGTGGCGGACACGAAGTCGGTCTCGCAGCCGAGGCAGACGATGACAGCCTTGTCACCATTGATCCTCACTACGACGGCGCCTTCGGTGGTGGCCCTGTCGGCCCTCTTGGCGGCTACGAGCTTGCCCTTCTCACGGATGATGTCAACGGCTTTCTCGAAGTCACCTTCAGCCTCGATGAGGGCGTTCTTGCAGTCCATCATTCCTGCGCTGGTCATCTTGCGCAGTTTCATTACATCTGATGCTGTGATTTGCATGGCGTGATTTTTTTAAAGGGTTATTCTGCCTTGGGGGCTTCTTCTTCCTTCACGGGCTCGGCTGCGGGAGCTTCCTCGACGGGAGCGTCGGCCTCGGCGGCCTTCGCGCCCCTACGGGAACGGAGCCTCTTGCCGGGCTGCTGCCTTTCGGTGGTCTCGGTCTCTTCGCCTTCCTTGTCCTTCTCCATCTTGCGCTCTTCCAGACCTTCCTGGATAGCCTTGCAGAGGGTGTTCACAACGACTTCGATGGAGCCGACGGCGTCGTCATTTGCCGGTATCACATAATCAATCGGTGTAGGATCGCAACATGTGTCAACCATTGCGAATACCGGGATGTTGAGACGGTTGGCCTCCTTGACGGCATTGGCCTCTTTCTGTACGTCAACCACGAAAATGGCGGAAGGAAGACGGCTCATGTCCTTGATGGAGCCGAGGTTCTTCTCGAGTTTTTCCCTCTGGCGGTTCACCTGGAGACGCTCTCTCTTGGCGAGCTTCTCGAAGGTTCCATCCTCTTTCATCTTGTCGATGGTGTTCATCTTCTTGACGGCTTTGCGGATGGTGGGGAAGTTGGTGAGCATACCGCCCGGCCAACGTTCGGTGACGCTAGGCATATTGACAGCGGTCGCCTTCTCGGAGACGATGTCCTTAGCCTGCTTCTTGGTTGCCACGAAGAGGATCTTGCGGCCGCTGCGGGCCAGTTCCTTCATCATTTCGGCAGCCTCATCAATCTTTACGATACTCTTGTGCAGGTCGATGATGTGGATTCCGTTCTTCTGGTCGAAGATATAAGGAGCCATCTTAGGATTCCACTTGCGGGCAAGGTGTCCGAAGTGAGCACCTGCATCGAGTAATTCCTGGAAATTTGTTCTTGGCATTGTTTTCTGTTGTTTTTCTGTTTTAAAAACTGTCCCGGCAGGCTTTTGCCTTGTGCCAGCGGGAATTTTTTCATCAACTCCGGAGCAGCATCCGCTGGATGGTCTCCGAAATTTTTCGCAGTTCCGGCAATCTCAGGCAGCTTCCGCGGATTCCCATCCGCCTGAAGGTCCTTCGGATTTAAACGGACCGGACTGTGGTGCGCAAATCAGTGTCAGGCTGCGATTAACGCTTGCTGAACTGGAAGCGGCGGCGTGCACCAGGCTGACCAGGCTT
>CAMOVV010000096.1 GCA_946627685.1 uncultured Bacteroidales bacterium | reverse complement strand
GGAACGACCACTACGCCTCTCTCGGACGGAAGCACCACGAATCCCGTTGTCATTGACGGCGAGTCCTATACCGCAAAGAAAGGCGACGTCGTTCTCTATGACGGAAAGGAGTATCTTTGGGCGGGCAGTGCTTGGGAGCAGCTCGGAGACGAGGCGTCTTGGGCGCTCAAGACCACATCCATCTCTGCCGGGACGGGTTTGGATGGAGGCGGCACGCTGGCTTCCAACAGAACCATTTCCATCAACTCGACATACCAGACCTACATCAGCAACGGCAACACGGCCTATGGATGGGGCGACTGGCGCACGCGGGTCGGCACGCTGGAAACCAATCTCACAGCCATCGCCACGCGGGTCACTACTCTCGAAGGGAGAACCAACTGGGATACCTACTTTGGGGTGGACGAGAACGGCGACATTTTCGTCAAGAAGAACGGAGACACGGCGAGGAATTTCTACTCCTGGGGCGCGGTAAGTGCAGGCGGTCTCTCCGATGGTGGCGGCTCTGGCGGCATCGACCCCACGGCCATGTGGCAGCTCCTCGGCGATTCCACGAATGAGCAGATTGCTGCATCCCACCTCACTACGGCGCTGAACGGGTACGCAACGCAGAGCTGGGTGACGGGACGTGGTTACATCACCGGCATCACGTCGTCGATGGTGACGAACGCGCTTGGGTACACGCCGGTCAATCCGTCCTCGCTCGGCAGTTTTGCTTACAAAAATTCGCTTTCTGTTTCCGACATTCCCGATTTGTCGGGGACGTATCTGCCGCGTTCTGCGGGAAGCAATTATCCGCTAACTGGCGATTTGTACTTGGGTAGTCACGCAATATCGGGGCTTACAACAATTAATGGTATTCTTAATGTTGCTTTAACTTCAACATACACAACATTAACGGGCAAATCATTAAGAATTACCGACGGCGCATCTTCCTCGGCTACATTTACCATTGGTCAATGGGATGGAGTCTATAACCGCGTTGAAACAGGCGGTAGACCGTTCTTGCTTACATCGTATAGCCAGCCAATCTATATTGGCAGGGATGGAGTTGTTGTAGATATTACACTTGATACAAGCGGCAATGTTGCTATTGGAGCCACAAGTTCGTCATACAAATTTTATGTGAATGGGTCATTCAACGCAACGAGCATCTATCAAAATGGCGTCGCGCTTGGTGGTGCGGCTTTCTATGGTGTAACTGATTCAAGTTCTGCCTCCGCAATAGGCACGGGAACGTCCCTTGTTACTGAACGCGATGTGTATTATGGTTTGCCAAACATAAATGGCCAACATACCTATACATCAAGTTCTAACATCTATGCCCCGACAACAACGGGGACGCAAGGTTATCTGCTTATCGCAAATTCAAGCGGATTGCCCGAATGGACGGCGCAGAGCAACATAGCGGCAGGGAGTGCAACGAATGATTCTGCCGGAAATCAAATCATCACTTATTACTTGCCTTTATCTGCCGGAAGCGGTAAGCCGTTGACCGGGGATTTGTATATGGGAAGCCACGCCATCAGCGGGGTAACCAACATTGATTCCTTGCTTTACTTTGACACAACAAATTCAAGGGTAGGAGTAAATACACCATCTCCGCAGTACGCGTTGGATGTCACCGGGCAGATAAACACGAACTATCGAATAACAATCGGCGGCGGCTTAACAATTGGTTGGTGGGATGGTGTTAATAACCGATATGAAAGTTATAACCGGCCATTACTGATAACATCTTATTCCTATCCGATACAGTTTGGAATTAATGGAAATGGTAATGCGATATTCATTAAAACTAATTCATACGTTGGTGTTAATAATACCGACCCGCAATATCAATTAGATGTTGATGGTATCATCCACGCCGCCACGGGCATCTATACGGAAGGTTACGTCTCCGCCGGAGCTACTTCTTCCTCCTCCGACGAGCGGCTGAAATCGGGAATCAAGGACTTTGGATATTCGGCAGAGATGCTGATGGCCCTGCGTCCCCGCGAGTGGGACTGGAATGAAAAGTCCTACATGAAGGGTCATGCGGCTGGCGTGGTGGCGCAGGAACTACAACGAGTCATGCCCTACGCCATCGTGGAGCGGCAGTACCTCTCCGTCAACTACGACATGCTCCACGGTCTTGAGATTGCTGGCTTGCAGGACCACGAAACGCGCATCTGCCAGCTGGAGCGGGAAAATGCTGAGTTGAAACGAAGATTAAATATGAACTGATATGGGATGGAATAACGACTACACCCTCTTGACAAAGCCAATCGGTCTTGGCGACATCTCCCGCGCTACGGGCGTGGGCGGGCCTCCGTATGATTTGGGGTATATGATTAAAAATGGGACAGCGATAAACATATACGCAAAGTACAAGCCCGTCAAATGGGGAAGTCCGGAAACTCCGAGCGATTCGATACGCTCGCAGCTTGACTATGGAATCTCCGTGAACGAATCCATAGACATGTCGAAGAGTTTCCAAAATCCGTACTGGACATACAACCGCCCGACGGCTGGTGCTCCGAATGAATGGTTTCGTGCGCTTGACTTTGACAAGTACAAAGCAGACGCCGAGTGCCCACTTCTCTATACTGGGAACATATATTATGATGTATCCGGTTCTATCCATATTGATATGTCAACTATTTTGAATAGGTCGCAGAATGTGGAAATCCCTATTGCGAGGATGCATGAATATGCGGAGCAGGATTATGTCGGCATCGTGCTTTGGGATACGACTAGGAAATATGGTTATTATCTCATAACGGACACGTATTTCGAGGACGTTCTCAATAATACTATGGGGAACACTTGGCACGATGGATATAAATACGTTTATGACCTTCCGTTTAATGATGGGGACGTTATTGAGTTTTTCTGGGCGACCAGTCCTGTCAATACGATGGTCCATGACCAAGAGGGCGACTACCCCGCGTTTATGAGAGTGTCTGCCTCATCTATCATTTCCCTTCTCGCCTGCGACTCGGATCGGGGGCATATGACCTTTACAATTCTCAAGCTCAACCCGGCGGAAGACTTCGGCTTTATCAATAGAAACACCATCATATCTGGCGCATGGAATACCAATCGAACAAGATGGACGTTCAACCAATTTGGCACAGACATCCAATGCACCTATACATGGCCGAGGAGCACGACCGGTGAGTCATATCCGTTTACTTGGTGGTTAAGTGACAATAACGGAACTATCTTCACGCGGAACGTGAATCTTTCTTCGGCGAACGCGTCCAACTTCTATTCACTCTTTTTGAATAACGGAACAGGACGGTCTTGGTCGCTTCAAGAGCTGATTGATATGGATTACAAATTCACGTTCGACCTCATGGGCAAACTGACTGATTCTTCCGAGAGCATCAGGTTTGCCACGATAACATATAACGTCAATACCGGAACATGGACTTGGTCTTAACTAATTATAAGATATGAAAAAGATTTATTTTATCATTTTGGTGGCGCTGGCAGCGCTTGTCGCCATCCTTTGCTCGGTTGGCTGCATGAGCCACGGCAGTGCCGTGGGGAAGCCTATTTTTTGGCTCGTTGGCATTGCGAATCTCGCCTGTTATGCGGTTGTGATCTTTCATCTTCTCATCAATCGCGACAAGATGGAACAGGACAAAAAACGAAAGAACAAATAAGTCATGAAAAAGTCAGACATTAAACCCGCGCTGGACGCGCTCAAAGAAATCAAAATCAACAAGTTCGAGGACAAGGAAATCCGCAACATCCTCATTGACGACCACTTCGACCTGCTCGATGCCGGGAAGAAGCTCGACGCCAAAATTGAGGACATGCGCAAGGTCTTCATCGAATCCTATAAGGATGAAGAGCAGGCCGTGCAGGACCTCCAGACCAAGATTAACGAGGCCACCGTCCGGGAAGAGCAGATCGAACTCTCCAAGCAGCTCCGCACCGAGCACAAGGACTATCTCGATGCCGTCAAGGACTTCAACGAGCAGGTCACGAAGCTCTATTCCGAGGAGGTCGAGGTCAAGAAAATCGACCGCGAGAAGCTGATGGACGAGCTCAAGAAGCAGGACCTCAAGCTCTCCTGGGTGGAAGCGCTCTATCCTTTGTTCAACATTTAATCCATTTATATTATGACGAAAATAACGCTCAATTCCGGGTCTTTCCAGTACGAGGAAGGAACGGTCAAGGTCAACGGTTCCCTTACCGTGAACGAAAAGAAAATCCAGAACATCAACGGCCAGGTGGACACCCTCGGTTCGTTCGATGCCTTCAAGAATGGCGAGGACCTCAAGTTCAATCTCCATCCGGTCAGCATCGACAAGGCTGCTACTCTCGCAGAAGCCGTGCAGGCTGCGGTCGCGGCGGTGGAAGGGCAGCTGTAAGCAAAAGAGCATCCGCCCCCATTACCCAACTGTCTGCGTATGACCGCACAACGCCGCGCCCTCGCACGCCTCCGGCAGATGTCCAGGAACGTGAGGACGAGCACCACGGTAGGCATCTGGGTCTGCACCCTGTCCGCCATCGGCCTGCTCGTCGCCTCCTTCATCGTGCCCCCGATGGGCGAGATCTCGCCCTCGGTCCTCAAGGCCGGGTCCCTGATCTTCGCCTTCGCCGCCCTCATCGAGGTCCGGGAGGCCATCACCGAGGGACTGGGCGTGAAGGTGTCCCACGGGCAGACCACGGTCGAGGTCCGGGACACCGACGGCAAAACGGACACGGAAATCCAAACCACCGACGACGAAGATGGAAACACTTGAACTGCAACTGATTCGCAACGCCTATGAGAGCGCGGCCGGGTACACCCACGGCCGCCTGTTCGTCCCCGAGTGCGGCTTCTTCTGCTGGACCCTCGAGGACGAGGACCGGGGCCTCCGGCAGGATATGCCCCTCGCCCAAATCAAGGCCCGGAAGGTGTACGGCAAGACCGCCATCCCGACGGGCCGCTACCGGGTGCTGATGGACACCGTCTCACCAAAGCTCAAGGACCGCGCCTACGCCAAGAAGTACGGCGGGCGGCTCCCCAGGCTGGAGAACGTGCCCGGCTGGACGGGGGTGCTCATCCACCCCTTCAACGTCCCTTCCGAGAGCTACGGCTGCATCGCTCCCGGGGTGCTGCGCGACGGAATCCGCGGGCGCATCTTTGACAGCACGAAGGCCTTCTACGACCTGATGGACTTCTACCTCGTCCCGGCCGACGAGCGCGGGCAGGAGATATACCTGACCATCGAGCGATGAAACGGGCCGTTTTCTTTGTTTTGGCGGTCCTGCTGACCTGCGTGGCGTCCCATATCGCCGGGCGCGTTCAGGGCCGCAGAACGGGACGCCAGGAGGGTTACGTCAAGGGATTCGCGGCTGGTTGGGCCGCGCCGCATCCTGCGGACACGGCGACCCGGACGGACACGGTCTTCATTGACCGCCCGGTGGAGGTAGTGCGGTGGCGTGACCGGGTGGAGTACCTGGCGGTGACGGACACCATCCGCGTCGCAGATTCGGTCTTCGTGTCCGTCCCCA
>CAMOVV010000095.1 GCA_946627685.1 uncultured Bacteroidales bacterium | reverse complement strand
TTTTCCGTGCAGATGTCCAGGGCCACGCGGTATTTGTGACGGTAGTGGATATTGCCGAAAACCAGAAGGACGGCGACAAGTCCGAGGACGGCGGCGCTTCCTGCGGCGGAATCTTTCAGGAGGGAATGGGGAACCAGGTGGAGCAGCCTTCCAAAGTGCAGGGCCGCGAAGGCCAGCAGGGCGTACAGGAAGAATATCATCCACGAATTTCCTAATTCATAGGTGGCTGCGGCCAGCCAGACAGGCATCCAGTCCCCCCAGGCGAAATGCGGGAAGATGACCAGGAATGAAATCAGGTACAGGGCGGTGAATGCCCATTTACCCCATGCGGGGAAGGGCAGAATCTGCCAGAAGCACCTTGCCGTCCAGCCTATGAGGCCGAAGATGCACGCCAGGATTATGAAAAAACCGTATCTCATCCGCTGCCGCTAAGGTGTCAGTGTTTGAGGAGATGCCTTTCCTGTCTGTAGGTGAATCCCATGAAGAGGATGGAAAGCAGGCAGGCGGCGATCAGGAGGATGAAGGTGGCGTTCCAGCCATAGGACTGGGCCACCGCTCCTATCAGCCAGTTTGCCAGGAGGAAGGTGCCAAAGAAGTAGCCGAAGAATCCTGTGAGACCTGCAGCAGTTCCGGCGGCGTTCTTGGGAGCGAGGTCCAGGGCCTGGACGCCAATCAGCATGACGGGGCCGTAGATGAAGAAGCCGATGCCGATGAGGCAGGCCATCACGACGGCCACGTTGTCCATGAACTGCCAGTAAATGAAGACGAACACGGCCACCAGGGCCATGAAAATCATGGTCGGAAGGGCCCTCATTCCGTGGAAGACCTTGTCAGAGAGCCAGCCGCAGATGATTGTTCCCGGGATGGCGGCGAACTCGTAGGCCGAGTAGGACCAGCCCATGGACTTGATGTCGATGCCTTTTTCCGTCAGGAGGGTAGGGGCCCAGTCGAGGCATCCGTACCGGACCATGTAAACGAAGGCGTTGGCAATCGCTATGTACCAGAGGAGCTTGTTGTTAAGGACGTATTTGAAGAAAATGTCCTTGGTGGAGAGGGTCTGTTCGTGCTCTTCCGAGTAATTCTTGGGATAGTCGTTCCTCCAGGCCTCGATGGACTGCAGGCCGCAGGACTGCGGGGTATCCCTCAGCAGGATGAAGGCCAGGATGGCTATGAGGACGGCTGTTGCTGCGGGGAAGGCGAAGGTGCCTATGAGGAAGTATAGGTCAGTGTGGGCCCCGTAGAACCAGCTTCCGAACCAGATGGCTCCGTAGGTGGCCATGAGGCCTACAAGGCCTCCGCCGACATTGTGCGCGCAGTTCCAGATGCTCATCATCGTCCCCCTCTCGCTCACCGAGAACCAATGAGTCATCACCCTGCCGCAAGGGGGCCAGCCCATTCCGTTGAACCAGCCGGCAAGGAAGTTGAGGATTCCCATGACCGCGATGGCAAGGGCCTTGTTCTGCGCCCCGATAAACTGAATCGGGACAATCATGAAGAACATGGCGATGGCGGAGAGAATCAGGCCGAGGGGCAGGAAAACCCTTGCGTTGGAACGGTCTGACACGCTGCCCATCAAGAACTTGGACAGGGCGTAGGCGGCTGCGTTGAGGCCGAGGACAAAGCCTAGCTCCATCTTCTCGAACCCGAGAGGGGCGAGGAAGGGGATTGCGAGGGACAGGTTCTTCCTGACAAGGTAGAAACCGGCGTATCCGATAAATGCGCCCGTGAAAACCTGGAGACGGAGCCTCCTGTATTTCCTGTCTGCCTCCGGACCCGTTTCAGCAGGTCTGTATTCTGGCTGCCGCAGAAGGCCTGACATGTTGAAAGACAATAATTTCATGTAGCCCGTGCTATTCCGTTTGTTTCAGTAAATCCTTGATAAGTTCTTTTCGCACAATCCTGTAATGAGGGCTGTATGCGAGACTGTATTCCTCGCTGTGGTGACAGGCGTACTGTCCGGCGGCGAGCAGGCTGTCAAGCGAAGCGGAGTCTTCCGCAAGTCCGGGCAGGCCGGGATGCGAAGACTTGATTTCCGACAGGATGGCTCTCCATTCTTTTTTCCAATCCGTTATCGCCTCGTCGGTTACGGGAATGGCGCTCTTGACGAGGGCGTCCGTAAGTCCGTCAGCCGATACCAGTCCGTCATTTATGGCTCTCAGGGAAACCCTGACGTAGTTGCCTTCCCAGCCGCAAGGCTCGGTGTAAGGGCCGCTGATGGCGCCGGCACCTTCGAGTTCCGAAGTTATGTATTTCAGCGCTCCTTCACGGTCGCTGATAATGTGTCCCGGCCCGAATCTGTCCTGGAAAAAGCTCTTGTACAGGTCCTGCAAACGGCTTTCGGGAAAGGCTTCAAGCTGCCTGTCAACGGCTTCCGTGACGGCCTTCCGGTCTATCGGGCCGCCGCAGGAAACAAGAAGCGCCGCCGCGAGTATCAGCGATGGGATGATTCGCATAAAAATCCTATTTGTCCGGCTGCTGGCCCTCATGGGCCTTCCAGGCACATTCCGTTATCTTCATGTCGGAGAATACGGCCGTAAAGGACGACTCTTCCGGCGAGCAGGCATAGATTCCGAATGAAATCTCATCGGCTCCCGCGTACATGTGGCATATACGCATCTGGCTGAAATCCACGCCGTTGGAAGAACATTCGATGCAATAATCGTCTTCCCTGCGGGAAAAACGGTACCACATTGTCTTGACATCGGAGGGGATGGCGGTGGTAGCCCAGTCGGAATAGCCGTTGTTCGTGGCGACGCTGCCCAGATGCTGGAACCGCTCGTTTTCGTATTCCACGGAAGCCTTCAACCAGTTGTCGCTGTCCAGATACATGACGATTCCGCACTGGTCGAAACGATGGTGGCTCTGCGTGAAATCTGTCTTTACTACGAAACTGAAGAATTTTTCCCTTGTCTTCATCTGGAAAACGGGGGCGTTGTCATTGCGGAAATGGTAGTACGTCCTCTGCCAGAGGTCGGTATGGGGAGCAGTAGTTATCTTGATGGTGTCCTGGCCGACTGAAAAGGCTGCGGGCTCCCTGGTCCAGAGGAGAAGGTCCGTGGAGACCTCTCCGCCACTTGACAATGCCGTGGTGACTCCGTCAGTGAATTGATTGTCTGCGGTTTGAGTGGAATTGCCGCCGCAAGAGACTGCCGCGAGGCATAAGCCCAAGGCAAGCATCTTATTGAAGAATGTCATAATAATATAGTTTATATGTATATCAAATCGTGCAAAATTACGTTTTTTCCGTGATAAGGCAAATATGACGGCCCCTGCCTGCCGGCCTGCCGAAGGGGAGGGATTGCATTTTCCCATCTCCGGGGATTGTGCGGAACCGTCCGGATGATTATCTTTGCAGATGAGCGGGTGTTTCCCGCGAGTCATCGTTAAAATGCCTCTAAAGTCCTTTATCCTGCCATGAAAAGAGTCCTTTCACTTTTGTCCGCGTTTGCCTTAGCCCTTCCGCTTTTGTCGCAAACTCCTTTGTATGAAGGTTTTGCCAATCCTCCTCAGGAGGCCAGGCCGAGGGTGTGGTGGCATTGGATGGACGGAAACATTTCCCTTGACGGCATCCGCAAGGATATCGAGTGGATGGAAAGGGTGGGAATCGGTGGATTCCACCAATTCGACGCCGGAGGCATCGGGATGAAGAAAATAGTGGATGAACCAAGGACTTACGGCACCCCGCAGTGGAGGGAGGCCTTCAGCTACGCGATGTCCCTTGCAAGGGAAAAGGGGATGGAAACGGCCGTCGCTTCCGCTCCGGGATGGAGTTCTACGGGAGGGCCGTGGGTGAGCCCCGAGGATGCGATGAAAAAGCTGACCTGGAGGACGTTGGAGGTGTCGGGACCGTCGCGTTTGAATGAGGAAATGCCTCCGCTTTATTCCGAAGTCGGGAGGTATCAGAATATCCCGGAGGTGAAGGATGTAGCCCCGTGGTCGCAGTATGTTGCCACGGTCGCGGTGAGGCTGCCGGAAGATGAGAAGACGATGGAGGAGATGGAGGCGAAGGTGAGCTCTTCTTCGGGAGATTTCAGTGTCAGGCAGCTCTCCAACGGGGATTTTTCCGACGGCTCCGCCTTGGATGCAGGGGACGGCGGCTCCATTTGGATAGGGTATTCCTTCGACTCTCCGGTCACGGTGAAGGCCATCACGATAGGCGGCAACAAAACCCGTACTATCTGGTACTGTAAACCTCCGGACTATGTAAATTCCCTGGAATGCAGCGACGACGGCAAGACTTGGGAAAAGGTGTGCGACATTCCCTCGTCGATACTTCCCGTCCACACGATGTCCGTCCCCGCCGCTACGGCGAGGCATTTCCGGATGGTGCTTGCCGCAAAGGCGGTCATTTCGGAGTTCGTCCTCCATAATGTCGTGAAAGTGAACGGCTCCCAGGACAAGGCCGGATTCGCGGCTCCCTTTGATTTAACTACATATCTGACCCCCGATTCTTCCGGGGCCGCCGCGGAAACGGTTGACCTCACTCCTTTCGAGAAGGACGGGGTCCTCTCATGGGACGTTCCCGAAGGACGCTGGCGCATATACCGTTTCGGTGCGTCCCTGACCGGGAAAAAGAACCATCCGGCGCCACCCGAGGCTACGGGCCTGGAGGTTGACAAACTCAGCCCCGAAGCCTGGGAGAGGTACTTTTCCTCTTTCCTCAAGACTTTCTCCGGAGTCCCCGTGGACTATCTTCTCGTTGACAGCTACGAGGCCGGGCAGATGACATGGACGAAGAATATGCCGCAGGAATTTCGCTCCAGACGAGGCTACAGCCTTCTTCCCTGGCTTCCCGCCCTTGCCGGCGAGATTATCGGGAGCACGGACCGGACCGAGCGCTTCCTTTTCGACTGGAGGATGACGATAGGGGAGCTATTCGCCGAGAATTACGCCCGTCTAGGAGAGATTGCAAAGAGCGCCGGGATGAAGGGAAGGTTCATCGAATCGCACGAGAACGGCCATGTTTTCGTCGGGGACGGCATGGACCTCAAGAGATATGCGGACATTCCCATGGCAGCCATCTGGGTGGAGAACACCCTCTCCGGCTCCCCGATTCCCATGGCGCGGGCCGACATCCGCGAATCCGCCTCCGTGGCCCATATCTACGGGCAGAACATCGTCGCGGCCGAGTCTTTCACCGTGAGCGGGGCAGGCGGCAGAACCTACACCTATTGCCCTGACAATCTGAAATATACCGCAGACGTGGCCCTTTCCTCCGGGCTCAACCGCTTCGTTATCCACGAGTCTTCCCACCAGCCCACCGACACCCACCGTCCCGGTCTTGACCTTCTTGGCTACGGACAGTGGTTTAACCGTCATGAGACATGGGCGGAGGAGGCGAAGGTCTGGACCGACTATCTTGCCAGAAGTTCATACCTTCTCCAGAAGGGACGCTTCAAGGCGGACATTCTTTTCTGCTATGGAGAAGACAATTCAATTACAGGACTTTATGGCAAGAAGCTTCCGGACATTCCCGCCGGCTATGCTTGGGATTTCATCCATCCGGCCGGTCTCATGGAGG
>CAMOVV010000094.1 GCA_946627685.1 uncultured Bacteroidales bacterium | reverse complement strand
GGACAACAGGGGCACCCAGAACAGGGGGGCCGAGTATGAAAAGGCCATCCACCGCAGGTGCGGGGTGAACGAGATGGCCGACCAGATGGAAGGAATAAAGATGCTGAAATCCCTTCCCTGGGTGGATGCAGACAGAATCGGGGTGCACGGCTGGAGCTACGGAGGCTTCATGACAATCTCGCTGATGACCACCTATCCCGACACCTTCAAGGTTGGAGTGGCGGGAGGCCCCGTCATCGACTGGAAATGGTATGAGATAATGTACGGTGAGAGGTACATGGACACCATGGAAACCAACCCCGAAGGGTTCGAGGAGACCTCCCTCATTAACAAGGCGAAGAACCTCAAGGGCAAGCTCCTGATTTGCCAGGGGGCCGTGGACAACACCGTCGTGTGGGAGCACAGCCTCTCCTTCACCCGCGAATGTATAAAGAACAACATCCAGCTGGATTACTTCCCCTACCCCACGGCGGAGCACAACGTCGCTGGAAGGGACCGCATCCACCTCATGGACAAGGTAACAGCATATTTCGAAGATTACTTATAGGATAAATATATGAAAAACAACGAATTCGATAAATTCGCCCGCATGGGGAGGGGTATCAGTTCCCTCACCCTCGACAGATACCGCAGCTTCACCGACAGCTACATCAACCCCACCATCATCGAGGAGCGCAAGCTCAACGTCGCCAGCATGGACGTCTTCTCCCGCCTCATGATGGACAGGATTATCTTCCTCGGCGTCCCCATCGACGACGACGTTGCCAACATCATCCAGGCCCAGCTCCTTTTCCTTGCCTCCACCGACAGCAACGCCGACATCTCCCTCTACCTCAACACCCCCGGCGGACAGGTGACCTCCGGCCTCGGCATCTACGACACCATGCAGCTCGTGGAGCCCGACGTGGCTACCATCTGCACCGGTATGGCGGCCTCGATGGGCTCCGTCCTCCTCTGCGCCGGCGCGAAGGGGAAACGCTCCTGCCTCCCCCACTCCAGGGTCCTGATTCACCAGCCCCTCGGAGGCGCCCAGGGCCAGGCTTCCGACATTATGATAGCCGCCAAGGAAATCGAAAAGACCCGCAAGGAGCTCTACGACATCATTTCGGAGCACTCCGGACAGCCTTACGAGAAGGTTTTCGCCGACGCCGACAGGGATTTCTGGATGACCGCGCAGGAAGCGAAGGACTACGGGATGGTGGACGAGATTCTCGTCAAACAAGCGCGCAAGAATGGCGACGTCTAGGAAAGGAGGCCGTCACTGCATGTTCTGCGGCCGCAGCGAGGATGAAGTCTCCTTGCTGCTGCAAGGTCTGGACGGGTGCATCTGCAGCGACTGCGTAAAACTCGCAGGAGACTATCTCGCCGGGATGGAGCAGGAGGAGAAAAAGGCCCCGGGGAGAATTGACAGCCTTGTCAAGCCCAAGGAAATCAAGGAGTTCCTCGACCAGTACGTCATCGGACAGGACAGGGCGAAGAAGGTCCTCGCCGTAGCGGTTTACAACCACTACAAAAGAATCAACCACAACCTTGTGGACAAGCCCGGGGACGGGGTGGAACTGGAAAAATCCAATATCCTTCTCGTGGGGCCCACAGGCACGGGCAAGACCCTGCTGGCCAAGACCATAGCGAAGATGCTGGACGTTCCCTTCACCATAGTGGACGCCACCGTCCTCACCGAGGCCGGCTATGTGGGGGAAGACGTGGAAAGCCTTCTCACAAGGCTTCTGCAGGAGGCGGACTACGACCTTGCAAAGGCCGAAAGAGGCATCGTATTCATCGATGAAATCGACAAGATAGCCCGAAAGAGCGACAACCCCTCCATCACCCGGGACGTCTCGGGAGAAGGTGTCCAGCAGGCCCTGCTCAAGCTTCTGGAAGGCAATGTGGTGAACGTCCCTCCCAAGGGAGGCCGCAAACACCCTGAACAGGAATTCATCCACGTCAACACCGAGAACATCCTCTTCATCTGCGGAGGAGCCTTCGAGGGAATAGAGAGGAAAATCGCCCAGAGGCTCAACACCCAGGTGATTGGCTACGGGGCCGCGGAAAAGCAGAAGGTGGACAAGAACAACCTCCTCCAATATGCCGACGCCCAGGACATGCGTTCCTACGGACTCATTCCCGAGATAATCGGCCGCCTTCCCGTCATCACCTGCCTCGACGCCCTGGACCGCGATGCCCTCCTGCGAATCCTCACGGAGCCCAAGAACGCCATCCTGAAGCAGTACAGCAAGCTTTTCGAGCTCGACGGAATCACCCTCAAGATTGAAGACGGGGTGAAGGAACTCATCGTGGACACCGCAATCAAGAACAAGCTCGGAGCCCGCGGCCTGAGGTCCATCTGCGAGCAGATATTCGACGATGCGATGTACGACGCCCCCTCCTCCAGGAAAAAGACCTTCACCGTCACCCTGGAATATGCACAGTCAAGACTTGAAAACCTGAAATGACCACCCGGCAGCTTCATTCCCAAATCCTTGAGCGGCGCAGCATGCTCTGCGTCGGTCTCGACACTGATTTCGCCCGCCTCCCGGAGCACATCCGGAAAGGCTCCCCCGCCGATGCGGTCCTCGGCTTCAACAAGGAAATCATCGACGCCACCGCCCCCTTCTGTATCGCCTACAAGCCAAACCTCGCATTTTACGAGGCCCTGGGGCCGGACGGCCTGAAAGTTCTCGAAGCCACCGTGGACCATATCCGCTCGCGCCATCCCGGGAAGTTCATCATCGCCGACGCCAAGAGAGGCGATATCGGCAACACGGCAAAGCTCTACGCGAAGACCTTTTTCGAGACCTTCGACTTTGACGCTGTGACCCTCTCCCCCTACATGGGAGCGGAGACCGCCCTGCCCTTCCTCGAATATCCCGGACGCTTCGCCATCACGGTGGCCCTCTCTTCCAACCCGGGCTCGGCCGATTTCGAGCAGAAAGCCCTGCGCGAAGAAGGAGAACCCCTGTATAAAAGGGTCATCCTGAAGATGATGGAAATATCTTCCCCCGAGAACATGATGTTCGTCATCGGCGCCACCAAGGCCTCCGCCTTCAAGGAAATAAGGTCCTTCTGCCCTGACAATTTCTTCCTCGTCCCGGGAGTCGGGGCCCAGGGAGGAAGCGCGGAAGAGGTGATGCAAAGCGGAGCCAATTCCCGCGGAGGACTGCTTATCAACTCTTCCAGGGCGATAATCTACGCCTCCGGCGGAAAAGACTTCGCCGAAGCGGCAGCCCTCGCCGCATCAAAGACTGCACGGATTTAACAAATACATAAAAGAAAAACAATGTTCAAGATTCTTGAAAAGCGGATGCTGAACCCGACCATCGGGAAACTGGTGGTGGAGGCTCCGCGCATCGCCGCCTCAGCCCTGCCGGGGCAGTTTCTCATCATCCGGCCGGATGAGAAGGGAGAAAGGGTTCCCCTCACCATCAGCGACTCCGACCCTGAAAAGGGCACCGTGACGGTGGTAATCCAGCTCATCGGAGCTTCCAGCCACCACATGGTGGAAGATTTCAAAGAGGGTGACTTCTATGCCGATGTCACCGGCCCCCTCGGCAACCCTTCCGAATTCGTCCATGCCACTCCCGAGGAGCTCAAGGGACGAAGCTACGTCTTTATCGGAGGAGGCCTCGGCACGGCCCCCGTCTATCCCCAGGCCAAATGGCTGCACGACCACGGCGTGAGCGTGGACGTCATCGTCGGCGCGAGAATGGAGAGCCTTCTCATTTATACTGAAGAACTTGCCTCCGCCTGCGACAACCTCTACCTCTGCACCGACGACGGCTCCAGGGGCTTCAAAGGGGTAGGCACCGCCCAGCTGGAAGAGCTCGTGGCCTCGGGAAAGAAATACACCCACGCCGTGGCCATCGGCCCGATGATAATGATGAAATTCTCCACCCTCACCTGCCAGAAGCTCGGCATCCCCATCCAGGTGAGCATGAACACCCTGATGGTGGACGGCACCGGAATGTGCGGCGCCTGCAGGGTGTCCGTAGGGGGCAAGACGAAGTTCGCCTGCGTGGACGGGCCCGAATTTGACGGAGCCCTTGTCGACTGGGATGAAGCAATGAGGCGTTCGCGCCAGTATAAGCCGGAGGAGGCGGCTGCAATGGAAAATTATGGCAAATAGGATTCCAAGAGTGCCTGTCAGGGAACAGGACCCGAAAGTGCGAGCGCACAATTTCGAAGAAGTATCATACGGTTACAACAAGGAAGAGGCTATGCTCGAGGCGAGCCGCTGCCTCCACTGCAAGAATCCCCGCTGCGTGACCGGCTGCCCGGTGAACATCCGGATTCCCGAGTTCATCGCCCACGTGGCGCAGGGAGATATCAACGCCGCGGCCGAAGTGATTGCAATGGATTCTTCCCTGCCTGCGGTCTGCGGCCGTGTCTGCCCGCAGGAGACCCAGTGCGAGGGCCAGTGCATCCTCGGAGTGAAGGGCGAACCGGTAGCCATCGGAAAGCTCGAAAGGTTCGTGGCTGACAACAAGACGGCTGTGGCAGAGGCTCCTTCAGGTGCCTCCGGGCCGAAAGTCGCGGTGATAGGTTCCGGCCCTGCCGGCCTGGCCTGCGCATCCGACCTTGCGAAATGGGGCTACGACGTGACCATTTTCGAGGCCCTCCACAAAGCAGGAGGAGTCCTTGTCTATGGAATCCCCGAGTTCCGCCTTCCGAAGGAAAAGGTTCTCCAGAAAGAAATCGACGAGGTGACGGCCCTCGGAGTCAAAATCGAGACCGACGTTGTCGTGGGACGCACTGTCACCATCGAATCCCTCATGGACAATGAAGGCTTCAAGGCCGTCTTCGTGGGAACTGGAGCCGGACTCCCCCGCTTCATGGGCATCCCCGGAGAAAACCTCAACGGAGTGTTCTCGGCCAATGAGTTCCTCACCCGCAACAACCTCATGCAGGCCTTCAGGCCCGACTATGCCACCCCTATCCATGTCGGAAGGAAAGTCTGCGTGGTGGGAGGAGGCAATGTGGCCATGGATGCCGCAAGGACGGCCCTCAGGCTCGGAAGCGAGGTCACCATAGTCTATCGCCGCACCGAAAATGAGCTCCCCGCAAGAAAGGAGGAGGTCCATCACGCCAAGGAGGAAGGCATCGAGTTCAGGATGCTGACCAATCCGGTCGAGATTCTCTCCGACGACCAGGGGTGGGTAAAGGCCATGAAATGTATCCGGATGGAACTCGGCGAGCCCGACGAGAGCGGACGCCGGAGCCCCGTCCCGGTCGCTGGCAGCGAATTCGACGTCGAATGCGACACCGTCATAATGGCCCTCGGCACATCCCCCAATCCCCTCATAGCCAAGACCACGCCCGGTCTTGAGACCACCCGCAGGGGTGGCCTCGTGGCAACGGAAGAAGGGGCTACGACCCGTCCCGGCATCTTCGCCGGAGGCGATGCCGTCACCGGGGCCGCCACCGTCATCCTCGCCATGGGCGCAGGCCGCAAGGCTGCCAAGGCCATAGATGAATATCTGAAAACCATCTAAACCACAAGTATAGGAAACGGACTTTCCCCGCGGTCATTCTCGCCG
>CAMOVV010000093.1 GCA_946627685.1 uncultured Bacteroidales bacterium | reverse complement strand
ATTTCGATGAAAAGAAAAGATAAAGGGGGTTACTTTACAGCGGATTCTCCACCTATCTCCGGAACTACGGAATCTGCGAAGAAAAGCCCTTCCGAAATGCCAAGTGCGTGATTCGACGTGGAATTATCGTCACATCTGCGAAGAAATAGATGTGTTGGTTTTGCTCTTCCCCGGGAAAAAACTACCTTTGTATAGATTGATAAACACCTAATCTCTTTTATATGAAACAAATACCCCTTTTACTGCTTGTTTTAGCAATCATGTCATGCAATGTTCAGGTGGATAAGCCCGAAATCATTGATGAGAGTTACGACCCAACGGATGAAGAACTTTTCGCTGCCTGTGCTGACTTGCAGGGGGTGGGGCAATTTATCATTGACAAGACCACTTTCAAGAATGCTTTAAACGATAAAGACTTCAAAAACAGCAGTAGTTCCTTTGACAGGAAATCGAACTTGTATAATGGTCACTGGGGACATGATTTCTGGAAAACGAAGAACGATGACATCTCAAGCAGCTTTGAAAAAGAAAAATGGATAACGAAGGAAGCTAAAGGACGAATCAAGCAGCTAAAACCTCAATTTAGCGGAATCAAAATCGGCGACCTTGAATTCGACAAATTTGACATGGCCTTCTTAAATGATACTTTGGTCGCAATCTTTTTTTATCCAGAAGATAAGATTGAAAATGATATCATTGACCATTACAAAGAGAAATATGGTGACGGGAAGGGACACTATAAGTATTACTATTCGAGAGTACAAACCGGCGATGATATAACCGTAACTACGACGACCGATGAGAAACGAACTTGGGCTAATGAAAAGATTGCACTTGACTATGTGAATAAGGAGTATTTCCATATGGAACCCGGGTCTAAATCGACTGGCTTCTTTGAACATACCCTTTTGATTTATAGCAAAAATCGTTATCCGGTATTTGAGGAACTTCTCATGTCTCTTTCCAAGCAATATGATGAGAACTTACAGAAAAGCAAGAGTAAGACCCTGAATACTTTGTAACAAAGAATGATAAACCGATCAGGTGGCACACCATTACTTGATGCGCCACCTCTTTTTATACCTTTAGGATACTACAGATGAGGTTTTGACACATTATGACGTTAAGATCGTAAGGAAAAGTAAAGGGAAATGGCGGGGACTTTCAAAAAAGCCAACCACGACCTTCGCCAAGGTCCGTCAGAGCAGGAAGAAGAGGCTGACGCCGGTCATGGTGACGGCGACGCCTGCGATTTCTTTCAGGCTGATGCGTTTTTTGTTGATGAGGGCGTCGGGAAGGATTATGAGAACCGGCGTCAGGGCCATGAGGGTGGAGGCTATCCCGGCATTGGCATAACGTACGGCCATAAGGGAAAGGGACACTCCCACAGCTGGTCCGAAAAGGGTCAGAAGGGAGGCGTATTTCATCCCCTGCCCGTCCCTGACGGCTCTCCCGAGACTCGGAAGACCGTCCTTCCTAAGCGAGAGAATGAGGAGAAACCCTGCGAATCCGATGATTGCCCGTATCATGGTGGAGGCGAAAGGAAGCATGAACATGGTGGCTTCCGAAGCTCCGGAAGGGACGGCGGCGTTGTAGTACTCCATGCCGACCTTGCTGAGGACAAGCCCGACGCCCTGCCCCACCCCGGCTCCTACGCCAAGGAGAATACCTTTAAGGGGAAGAGTCAGCCGGAAATGGTGGTCCTTATCCCGGCTTAGAATGGAAATGGCTATACCTCCGAGGGTTACGGCCATCGCAAAAGCAGACTTCCAGGAAAGGGACTCTCCCAGCAGGGCCCAGCCCGCGATTGCGGCGGCAGGAGGAGCGAGCGTCATGAGAAGCTGTCCGAACCTCGGTCCGATGCTGAGATAGCAGTTGAACAGGCAGAAATCACCGAAAACGTAGCCCACCATGGCGGAAAGGCCCATCCATATCCACGTATCCCTGTCGGCATAAACCGGATACGGCTTCCCCACGGAAACCCACAGCAGCGCTCCCAGAAAGACCGTGGCCATGGCCAGGCGGATGACATTCGTGGGAAGGGAACCTATCCGCCGGCTGGATTTGTCGGCATACCACGCCGAGAACGTCCAGCTGACCGCGACAAGAAGAGATATGAACTCACCTAAATGATTCACCACGAAGGCTTATTATCAGCCGCCAAAAATAGGACTAATCCCCAAATCCACAAAATTTTAATTGTTTTAGACCGCCGCCGCGGCCCGCCTCCGGCAGGAGTCTCCCCGCGCTCCCCCTTCCGCGGCGCTTCGGATAAATGGCACCGGGGAGCGGAGGTTTAAGGAAAAATCCATATCTTTGGGAAAAAACCAGACGATATGAAAAGAATACTCGCAATCACGGCGGCCGCGCTGGTCATAGCATCCTGCGGCCAGAAGATTATCACCGACCTCCCCCGGGGAAAGTCGGGCCCCACCCTGGACAAGGCCTTCGACGAATATCTCCAAGCCATTGAACGGGACTCCGTAAACATGCACAGCATCATGATTCTGCAGCATGGCAAAGTCCTGAAGGAGAAATGGTTCGGAGAGGCAGGCCCGGACATTCCGCACATTCTCCACTCCGTCAGCAAGACTTTCACCGCAACGGCCGTGGGCCTTGCCATAAGCGAGGGAAAACTGTCGCTCTCCGACCGCCTCGTCAGTTTCTTCCCCGACAAGCTTCCCGACATGGAAGCCCTGCCGGAGGACCAAAGGGCGAACCTGGAGGCCATCACCGTGCGGGACCTGCTGACGATGAACTGCGGGCATGACACCGACCCTTCGGGGAAAATCCGCAGCCGGGAAGACGACTGGGTGGAGGCCTTTCTCGCCATCCCCGTGGTACACGCTCCCGGGACTTACTTCTGCTACAACAGCGTCGGCACTTATATGCTCTCCGCGATAGTCCAGAAGGTGACGGGCGAGAAGGTGGTGGATTATCTCACCCCGCGCCTTTTCGAGCCCCTGCACATTGAAAAGCCCCGCTGGGAGGAAAGCCCGCAGGGCATAAACACCGGAGGATGGGGACTTTACCTCAAAACAGAGGACCTTGCAAAAATGGGACAGCTGTTCCTGCAGGGAGGTAAATGGAACGGCAAGGAGGTTCTTCCGGCCGAATGGGTGGCTGAAGCGTCTTCTCTCCAGGTCCCGTCCGTTCCCGCCGGCATCAGGCCCGAAAGGGCTGCCGAAATGGGAAAGACCAGCGACTGGGTGCAGGGATACGGCTACCAGATGTGGAGATGCCGCCATGGCGCCTACCGTGCCGACGGAGCCTACGGGCAGTATATCGTAGTGATTCCGGAGAAGGACGCTGTCATAGCCGCAACTGCGAAAGTGATGGATATGCAGAAGGAAATCAATCTGTTCTGGGATTATCTCCTTCCCGCCCTGTAGGGCCCCATCCAGCCGCAGATGTCAAAAAGCACGCTACCCTACCACCTCGTCGCCTTCGCGGTCGTGGCCGTCTGGGGAGTCACCTTCGTCTGCACGAAAACCCTTATCGACGAAGGTCTCGACCCTTCAGCCATATTTGTCCTCAGGTTCATCCTGGCCTATGCAGGGATATGGGTCCTGTCCTTCCTTGAAGGCAGCGTCAAGATTTTCTCCCGCAGCCGGAAAGACGAGCTGGTGTTCCTCTTTCTCGGCCTCACCGGAGGCTCCCTCTATTTCTGGACCGAGAACACGGCCCTCGCCTACACCCAGGCCTCGAATGTAGCCTTCCTGGTGTGCGTCGCCCCGGTCATAACGGCCATTTTCACCCTGGCCGGACGAAGGCTCCTGAAAGGGAAGTTCGCGCAGGGGCTGGAGGACGTTAAGATAGGTTTTCCCCTTGTCGGGGGCACGATTCTCGCCCTCACGGGAATGGCCATGGTGGTTTTCGACGGGTCAAGGATGGAAATCTCGCTGAAAGGGGACCTTCTGTCCATCTCGGCCGCCGTCTGCTGGGCGCTATACAGTTTGTTCATGGGCCAGATGTCGAAGGAATACGGGGCGGTCTTCGCCACCAGAAAGGTCTTTTTCTACGGTCTTATCACCATCATCCCCTTCCTTCTCGGCTCTGATAATCCCTTCCCCGCGGAAGTCCTCTCCCGCCCGGTCGTCTATCTTAACCTCCTGTTCCTCGGCCTGATAGCCTCCCTCGCCTGCTTTATCGGCTGGAATGCGGCCATGTCCCGCCTCGGGAACGTCACTTCCACCAACTATGTTTATCTGAATCCGGTGTTTACCCTGATTTCAGCGGCGGTGATTCTGGGGGAAAGGCTCTCTCCCCTCTCCCTTGCGGGCAGCGCGGCGATTCTCACAGGGGTCATTCTGGCCGGGAGAAGGAAGTGATTCTTCTATTAAAATTTTTCCAACCTTTCGGGCGGTTTTTGCGTTATAGTATTGTAACCGTCCCGGAATCGGGAACAGTCAAACATTAAATTACAGTAATACAATGGAAGAAGTTTTAACAGTCCTCGGAGTATGCGTCGCAATGCCTGTACTTATCATCTGGCTGATAGGCCGGGTCAAGCAGAACGAGACTAACCGCAAGGCGGAAATCATGCTCAAAGCTATCGAAAACGGAGCCGAAATCGATACTGATTTCTTCAAAAGCCAGAGCGGGAGCAAGGTGACCACAATCAAGGAAAGGCAGCTCAAACGCCTGGCATGGGCCTGCATCACATCAATCATCGGCGTTGCTTTCATCCTTATCGCACTCATTCCCAACTGGCCAGGAGGATGGGGTTCCGAAATCGACGGTCCGGTGCCTACCTTAACGATTTCCGGCAGCATCCTGCTCGCCATCGGAGCGGCCCTCTTCATCGTCTTTTTCACCGGCCAGAAAATCCTGGCCAAGGAAATGGAAGCGGAAGAAAAGAAGCTTACAAGGCAAGAATAATTCATGACCCGGGAGCGGTTCATCTCTGAAGTAAGGCAATGTCAGGGACAGCTGAGGCGGTTCCTGGCATCGCTGTGCGGAGACTCCGCCCTGGCAGACGACATCGCCCAGGAGGCGCTGGTGCGGGCGTATGTGAGTTCGGGCAGCTTCACAGGAAATTTCAAAGCCTGGCTTTTCAGGATAGCTTATAATTCCTTTATCGACAACCTCAGGCGGGTCCCCTCCCCGGCGGCCCCCATCGACGCCCCGGAAGTCATGCATTTAGATGACGGGACCGCCTCGGACTCCGCCTTCGCCCAGGAAGAGCTGCAACGAGCCCTTTCAAGGATTCCGGAAAAAGAGAGAACGGCCATCGTCCTGCACTATTTCGAAGACCTCCCCGTGAAAGAAATCGCATCCATAATGCAGGCCCCCGCAGGGACGGTCAAGTATTACCTGTCGGTCGGCAGGGACCACATCAAACAGCAAATGAGCCATGAAGGACATTGAACAATTCCTCAGAGACAATAAACCGCAGGCACCTGAAGAGGGGCAGTTCCTTATTGAGACCAATGCCCGCCTGAGCGCGGTGGAAGGCATAAAGAAGACCGTTGACGGAGAACGCAGGCGCTGGAGGACGGCCCTTGTCACAGCGCTGCTGACCGGCCTTGTGCTCGCGTTCTACCTGCTGCCCGAAAAGGTATGGGCGGTGCGGGA
>CAMOVV010000092.1 GCA_946627685.1 uncultured Bacteroidales bacterium | reverse complement strand
GGTTTCCGTCCCGATTTCCTCCAGAAACAGAACGAGAAGCCGTATCAACAGAAAGTCCTGAACTTCCGGAACAACGAAAAGACCAACAGGCGCCGCCGTACAACCGACACAAACAAGCCCGTCTACACCAACAATATAGAAAACGCGCTATTCACCCTATCGTACATGCCGCTCTACGTCATGAACACCATGGTCGAGAACTCGACAAAAAGGCTCGTAAGGAAAATCCAGCCCCTGCGAATCCTCAAGAACTTCTTCATCGAGCAGGACCGCATCACCGGGAAGACAATCTACGGCTACCAGCTTGAAGAAGACTTCCGCCGCAACCTTTCGACCTATTACCTCACGACCAGCACACAGAGCCTCATCAACCTCCGCAAGAGCGGCCTCGGTCCGTTGTACCATCACCTGCTCCGGCTCCGCGAAGCCCTCTTTGCAAAGGGACTCACAAGCACGACGCCTGACGACACCCCCAACTTCGCCTATCTGTGTTCCCTTGCCAAGGTGGGCGGTAATCTGGAACCGAAATTCTTGAAAAGCAAACTCAATGCAAAACTTCAAAAAATCTTCAAAGAGACCGAGCTTGATTTTGAAGTAGAGTGGATATCCAATGGAGAAAAGGAGAAGTACACTCCCCTTTTCCACTTCAATCCAGCCGTGGGAGAAGTCATCGGGAAGGACGGATACGCCGTACAGGCCATAAAACGAGAAGAAAAGCTCGACGTCGCCGTAACCGAACTCAAGATAGGACTCGCCCTGGCCTGTCCTTACCGCTCCTACGAACAGATGAAGAACGCTGACAAGTATTTCTTCGAATGGCTGGCCGATGACAACGACAACCTGAGGAAAACCCTTACGGCCGCCATAATCAACACCTTCATCAACATCGCGGCCACCACAATCCCCAACGACATCGAAAAAAGGGTTGATTTCCTCATATCGTGCGCCAAGTACAAAGACAAGAAAGATTACGACCGCTGGATCCAGAAAACACTACTATCGGACAAGTTCAAATTCTGGGAACACTTCAAGAAAACAGAAGAATGACAACAAGCCCCGCCTCCAAGCGGGGTTTGTTGTTACAGTCAGACCGCGAGCGGTCAGTAGTAAGTGGTAACTTTAACCCTCCGGCGGTCAGTAGTAAGTGGTAACTTTGGGCCGAGCGGTCAGTAGTAAGTGGTTACTTTGGACGAATCGGTCAGTAGTAAGTGGTAACTTTACCCCTCAGCGGTCAGTAGTAAGTGGTAACTTTAACGAAAACGGTCAGTAGTAAGTGGTAACTTTATGCAAGCGGTCAGTAGTAAGTGGTAACCAACGGGAAAAGGGCAAAACGCCCACCGGGACAACTCTGGCAGCGAAATCCGCAAAAAAGCGGTCAGTAGTAAGTGGTAACCATTATTAAATAGATAAAACAGAAAATAAATAGTTACACGCTTCAAGCGTAGTAATGCGTACGTGCGCATATATACGTGCGCGAGGACGGCCGTGCCGCAAGGTCACGGAAAAGGGGTACGGTACCACCCAAGGAAAGAGGTACGGTACCACCAGAGAACAGGGGTACGGTACCACTGACGAAAGAGGACAAAAACAAAAATTCACCAAGTATCTCCGGGGGCCGGGAGACAGGCGTACACCTCGACGCCCGGCCCCATACCCCACACCCGGACACAGAAAAACACCTTTGCTCTGCGAAAAAGGTGAAAAGAGAAAGGGACATTCAGATACACACGGACATTCCGACAAGCCCCCGGGCATGATCCGCCGCACCATGAGCACCCGGGAACAGTCGGGAGGGAGGGCGACCGGGGAACTCCGCCCCCTCGCTCACACCTCCCGTCCCTCCGCCCCGAATATGCTCAAGGATAGCGACGGCAAAGCCCCTCCCCTTTCCCTTCACCTTCTTCAATACATCCCAGTCCCCAGGCCTCCCGTCCGGAGAGAAACCCCCGCAGGGCAGGAGAACCCTGCCCCGGGCCACGGCCTCCACCGTGTGACACGTCCGCCCCGCAGGCGGGGAATCCCCTATCGGGAGACAGGCCCACCTCATAAAGGCAGACCCTTGCCGGGGCGGGACAGCGCGGGCTTCCATGTCCCGCCGCTGCACACGAGGGATGAAGCCCTGTGAGCATCTATCGTTCCGGGCACGGCCCTCCTTGCATTATCCTTGTCAGCACCCATCACGCGACAAAGGGCCTATGACTCCCCGCCAAGATGCGGCGGAGGTGAAACGTATGTCCAATGGTCTTGACACCGCCCTGTTACACTCTTAGCGTCGGCAGGCGCCCGACGGAACCTTGATGCGCGTCGGCCTGTCCCAGATTTCTTTTTCGGGCGGGTTTGTCACTGTATTTTCGGGTACAAATTTAGTTCCCTTCTCCTTCGCCCGTCAAGGACTGCTCGACGCGGATCCAACGGCCCGCGTCTTCACGACCTTGGGTTCACGGTAAAATTCATCCTCGCTTCGGTTCCCTGCAGCTCCGGTAATTTTCCGTCGTGAATCCTTGACGGAGCGGGAGTGCGTCCCCTGTATTGCACCCGGAAAATAAGTTAAACCCTAAAAAATAAATCATTATGGAACAGACCAACAATCGCAACATCAAGACCGGACGCCTCATCGCTGACGCCAAGACCTTCACCAAAGACGGCAAGACCGCAATGGTACGCTTCACCATCATCCGCCACATCGGCAAGGAAGCCCTCTTTGTCAACTGCGTGATGAGCGCCAACCTCGGACGCAAGAACGAACGCGAGCTCCCGCTCGACAAGCTCACCAAGGGCACCCTCGTTCACGTTAGCGGCTTTGACAAGCCCAACAACTGGACCGCCCCCGACGGCAAGAAGTTCAGCCAGGTGGACCTCCACGTCCTCGACATCGAGTTCCCCACCCCTGAGGCAGAGGAGCCCAGCTCCGAAGAGGCCGAGGCCAACGAGGAGGTACCCGCCGAATAGCGGGACCCCTCTCTCCACAGACACTGAGCCCTTCAGGAGACTGAGGGGCTTTCCTTATGTTCAGGAAAGGGGAAGGACAAAGGACACCGACACAAACAGGGTGACCGGCAAGCCCCACACCCACCCTGCAAGCGCAGAAAACAGCAACGCCGAACAGAAAACGGACGAACAGTCATACAGCCTCCGGCAAGACAGGTAAGGGATTCTCGCCTGCAAGGGCGCTGGTCGCCTCCGGCTCCTTCCACAAGAAAATCTCCACCCCGCAAGGGGGTAGTATTTTCTTGTGGAACCCTTGCCGGCAAGAAGTTCCGGTGCTTTCCTTTGCGCAAATTTCCCACCCCCTCTGGGGGACAAGCCCCCGCCAGGGGTGATGAAATTAACGCAAGTTAGCACCTGAACACACTTTTAAACTCTTTTAAAATGAGCACTAAATTCAAAGCAATCGTACTCTACGGAGACGAGGCCTACGAGGCGATGACAAACCACGAAGACGAGCGCTGGGACGCCGAGACATGGGTGAAAATCTACTCCGAGGAACTCGGATACAAGCCCGGAGACTACAACCCCATAGAAATCCTTGAATTCGACACAAGGGAGGAAATGGAAACGGCGACCGAAGACCCCGGCACCTCGATGATGCCGAAATACTACCAGACCGAAAGGATTTTCTACGCCAGGAACGACCAGCCCGAAAGCGTCGATGAACTTATAGAAAAGTTCAAAAAGATACAGGCAGAGACAAAGCAGTCCTTTGACAGGCAGACAAAAGAGATAAGCGTAGAAGGGAAAGACGCCCGCACAATCTACGATGAAATCCAGGAAACAGCCCACAAGTGCATTACCGAAACAGTCAACAAGATTATCGACACGGTCGAGACAATGGGATTCTCCGGCGACTGTTACAACATTCCTATCTGTGGTACAATTTCCTCAAGAAACAGCAGGGAAGAGGTATTCATGGAGATGATTGAAGTAAAAGACGCCGGGACAATGGCGGAAGATTGCTGGGAGAATTTCAACGACTATGCGGACCTTGTAATCCTTTTCAAGAAACTGAACGAAAACCTTACTCAGAAATGGTTCCTGTTCAGCCTGACGAAGCAGTTGGACCAGGACCTCTGCGACAGACTCGAACGGCTTGACAAGGAAAAGGAAAAGGAAAAGGAAAAGGAAATCGAAGACACCCCCGACTTCGAAGATGATGAAGCAGACCTCCCATTCTAAAAAGAAACAACCCCGGCCCCCATACGGAGGCCGGGGATAAAAAAAAGAAAAAATATGGCTATCTACACCGAAAAAATCAATTACGGCACCGACGAGAACGGCACAACGACGACCCGTTACAACATCGATAAAAGCCCAATCGCCTTCGACGAACTGAAGAAACTCCCGAAAGCCGTGCTAGCCCATTACTACAACAGGGGTGACCTGGTAGAAAACTATATCCTCTGCCGCATAGACAACGACAGAAAAAATGTATTCGTAGGACGCAGGCATATAGGGCTCAAGAAATTAGGAGCGAACTATGCCGTAAAAGGAGAATGGGTATCCAAGTTCTCGATTATAAACGGCAAGTTCCGCGGAGAGAACTACAGAGACTCCGTTATGTTCACAATCCTTGCAGAGGAACTGGGAGCACAGAACATCAGCGAGCCCATCATAGACCTCCCGACGGGAGCAAGCGTACAAACATATGAGAAAGTGCAACCCGAACTTATCAATAAAACCGTAATCAAGAAACTGGTTGCAGGGAAGATAAGGACACGCGAAGACCTCCTGATTGAGAGCTTCAAATCAAAGTACGGCATAACGACGGCATCACCTGAGACCATTGAAAAATGGTTCCAAATGTCCATATATGACGGTAACATAAACGGCATAAGCACCATCAAGGCGGCCGTGGCGCCCGAACACCTCGACTATGCAATAAAGAAGGCCTGCAGAATAAGCAAGACCCAACACGAGTACCGCGCATTCAATATGGTCACAAAATACGCAAGAGAGGTCGGTTGCACCATAGACCCGCACGGGAACTTACCCCAGATGCTCGAAACAGCCAGGAAATTGATTGGCAGATACTACGACATCCTCGTGGAATACAATGCGTTCAGGAATTGCATAATAAAATACAATCATCCCGCATACCTGAAGAATATGGAGCCTATCACAAGCACGGCCCAGGGATATAAAATCTGCACTTCGATGAACCTTACGAATGCCATCATAGACTGTAACCAGCCTCTCGACAGCCCCGAAACTATGACTTTCCACTACAGGGACGACAAAAACGAAGGAATCCTCATAATGACCCGCAACAATTCAGAAAACGGACTAAAATTCAACTATACATATTACAAAAACAATTTCATCGAAACCAGTGGAAAAGACATTCACGAAATAATTGAAAAACAGATAAAGAAGAACTCGAAACAACTCATCGAGATGCTTCAAAGCAAAACGGCCATCGTGCCGACCTGTTCGACCCCAGAGGCCGAAACAGAAGAAAACTTAGATTACCCTTTTTAACAGAATAACAAACTAACAAACATAACTATGTTAACAAACGCTATCTACACCGTTACCCGTACCGACATAAAAGGAAGCATAATAATCGCCTGCACCTACGACAGCAATAATATCAGGGAACTCCTTTGCGGCAAACTCACATATGAGATTCACAACGAATCGGAT
>CAMOVV010000091.1 GCA_946627685.1 uncultured Bacteroidales bacterium | reverse complement strand
TCGATCTGGTCGAGGGCGGAAAGGACCTTGTCATAATTCCTCTGATGGAGATAGAGGTTCACGAGGGCATACCAGGCGTCGCTTTTCCGGGGAAAATCCTTCAGGATGTCTTCGTACGCGCTGATCGTCAAATCGACCTCCCCGGCCGCGGTGTAAGCGTAGGCAAGCCTTTCCCTGTACCAGTAATTGGACGAATCCAGGGCGACCGCCTGGCGGAGGCACTGCGCGGCCTTCTTGAACTGCCTGCCGGAGAGATAGCCGAGACCGGCATAATACCAGTAGGCGTCCTCGTCGGGATATTTGGAGGCGAGCGACATCAGCTTGGAAGCGGCGTCGGCAGCCTTTCCGTCGTTTATTTCCTGCACGGCGTCGATGAAGACGGCGGTGGCGGCCCCTCTGGTGGAGGGAGACGGGGTCTGAGCTGCCAAACCGCTGCAAACCAGCAGGATAGCAAGTATTGTGAGAGACAGTTGTCTGTGGAGTTTCATCGTTTTCCAAGGATTCAAGGGAAGAGACCTTCTCCCTTCCGGTGACTTTCCTTACAAAAATAGTACAATTCGGGAAATTTTGACGAAATTTGCGTTGATGGTTTATTGAAAAGAGCCAATGCAACGTTTCGGCAAAAATAAGCATCTTAACACACGAAGGGATTTGGAAAACCAGCCCGGTGAAAGGGTAAAGGGTCCTGAGTCCTCCGTGCAGGAACTTATCCGCGCGTGCATGAACTCCGACAGGACCGCCCAGCGGAAGCTCTTCGATTCTCTCGCCCCAAAAATGTTTTCCGTGTGCCTGAGGTACATGGGAGACAGGGAGTCTGCCGAAGACATTCTCCAAGAAGGGTTTGTGACTCTTTTCACCAGACTGGACAGTTATTCGGGGGAGGGTTCCTTCGAAGGCTGGGCCCGGAAGATCTTTGTCAATACTGCCTTGATGTCTCTTCGGAGGACGGACGCCCTGAAAATGTCTGATGACCTTGAAACAGCCTGGGGAATCAGCAGCGAAGGCGAAAGCGCCGTCCAGACGATGGGATACAAGGAACTCATGGGGCTCATTTCGCAGCTGCCGACGGGTTTCCGGACCGTTTTCAACATGTATGTCATCGAGGGTTATTCCCACAAGGAAATAGCTGAAACGTTAGGTATTTCGGAAGCCACATCGCGCTCCCAGCTCCAGAGGGCAAGGATGATGTTGCAAAAGAAGATTAAGAAGTAATAATGACTGAAGACAGGTTCACAGATTTCGACCTTGAAGTGAGGTCGGTCATGGAAGACGCACGGGAGGAGGTTCCTTCCCGCTTGTGGGATTCCGTGGCCGGTTCGCTGGACAGGATTGAAAGAAGGGGGAAGGTCGTTTCTCCCTGGTGGGGACGCGCCGCGGCCGGAATTTCAGCCGCTGCCGCCGCCATCGCAGCCGTCTTCTTCTTTGGTACTTCGAACAATTCTAACATTCAACATATTACCGAAGGGGAAACCATCGCAGGGACTGTGCAGGAAGCCCCCCTGACTACAGCTGAAAAGGAAGAACCGGTACAGGTCGTCAAGTCTCCGGCGAAGGGTAAAACCCTCATCGCCCAGGCTTTCACCGCCGGGGAATCCGAAAACGAACGGACATTCAAGGCCGGCGGCCGGGAAACATGCGTTCCGGCCGCGGCTGAAGATGTCACTCCCCGGGAAGACGCCGCCCCCGAGGCGGTCCGGCCTCCCGTGAATCCCGACACCCAGGACAGCCCCGCACAGGCGGTGGAAACCGCTGAAACGGCAGCCGCCACCGAAACTTCCCAGGCCGACCCCTTCGCCGTCATGGAATTCATGGACGGAAAGAAGAAAAGCAGGGGCAGGACGTCCATAGTGGCAGGAAGCAACTTTGAAACCAACTCCTTCGACGCATCCGGAGCCATACGACGCAGGTTCCTCCCCACCGTCACCCCGGCGAAGACCTCCGTGACCGAACTCAGCGAATCCACCTACGGCATCCCCCTCTCTTTCGGCCTCGGGGTCAGGATTCCCGTCAGCCGGACGGTATCCATAGGCACCGGCCTTCAGTATTCCATGCTTTCCCGTTCGTTCAGAGGCGTTTACACCCCTGTCGAAAATGGCAAGCCCGGCACCCCCGTCATCTCTGACATCAAAAACGCCCAGCACTATATCGGCGTTCCGCTGAACGTGTACTGCAACCTTGTCAACGGCAAGTCCGTGATGCTCTACGTCTTCGGCGGCGGCACCGTGGAAAAGGCCCTCACGGACACCTACCGCATCAAGAATGAGCCGGAGAACCTGCGCTGGTCCCGTTCCGTCAAGGGTGTCCAGGCTTCTGCAGCCGTAGGCCTCGGAGTCGAGTTCAGGATTGCCAAGGGCTTCGGAATCTACGTCGATCCGGCCCTGAGATATTATTTCGACTGCGACCAGCCGGAGAGCATCCGCACAAGGCAGCCCCTCATGATGAACCTGGACCTCGGACTGCGTTTCGATATAGGAAGATGACTTTCCGTTCCGGAAGAAAAATCCGGATTCAGAAAGAAAAACAAATAATATGAACCGTACCCCCGGAAGACAGGAGACTGCCTTCCGGTTTTTCATATCTTGCAGGCAGGTTCCCGGACCTTCGCAACCTTAAACAATGGAACAATGAAAACTTCACATTTTATAGGAGTCCTGCTCTGCAGCCTTGCCGCCCTTTCTCTTTCCTTTTGCGAAAGAATCGTCTATATCACCGACGGGACGTCATCCCCTGAAGACGGTTCCCTCCCGGCGCAGCCCGTCTATGACACCACGGTTTTCGTCAGCGGAGTGGAATTCCCGGAGGACTATGACTGGAAAAGGGATACGGCCTTCGGCGGGGTCGCGTGCAAGCTTGTGCTGTTCAAGAATTACAAAAGGCATCTGGAAATCCCGGCCGGGCCTTCCGAGAGGGTGAGCGGCGAGCCGGACATGCACCATCTCGTCGAAGGAGAGCTTTTTACGGAATACTCTTCCGACACGGAGACCTTCATCACCCGGGGAGGCAAGGAACTGCTGCGCTTCAAAGGAAGGGAGTTTCTCTGCGGAATCATAGCCGACGGGAACGATGTCTGGACCCTGGGGCAGGACAGGGACGGAAAAGGCTTCACCTACAGGAAAAACGGTGAACAGGTGCTGCGCTCGGATTCGGGTGTCGTGCTGGGAAGGCTGGACTCGCCGCTGCTCCCGACCGGAGCCCTCTACGAGGACGGCGGAAAGCACTGCTTCAGCTGGAAGACGGAAACGACGGTCGGGGTGGCCAAAAAGGCGCAGTGGCACGTGTACAGGGGAGGTGAAGTGACGGACCTTCCATACAATCCGGACATTCTCGACATGTATGACATAAGGGTGGCGGGAGGAGAGGTCTGCATGGTCTTCCGCACCCGGAACGCTTTCCCCGGCCTGAAACTCTGCATCGGAGAAAAGGAGTTCTTCCCCGGGGAGCGCACCCTTTTCACCCCTCTCGGATGCAGAATCGTCCCCCATGAAGACGGCCTGGTGGTGACAGGCGCCGTCAGCACGGACAAAGGGGGACGGGCCGCCTGCATCTGGGACACCGGCGACCTCCGGATGGAGACTTCCGGGAACATGGTCATCTTCTCGTTCACGAAAAAAGGCATAGCCAGCGTCAGCTGCGACGAGGGAGGGGACGTCAATTTCGTCCGCGGCCTCTCGAGGCAGTGGAACCCCGGGAAAAATGTCAGGATCATGACCCCGTACTGCCTCAGCACCGCGGGGGAGTCGGCCTTCGCCGCCCTCACTCCCCTTCGCGGTAAGCCCGTGGTCTTCACCGAAGAAAAGAATCTGGAACTCGACATAAACGGTTTCCTGACTTCGGTGTACGCCGTCATAACGGAAAGGGAATGATGTGTCGCGGGTTGGCCATGCCGCTGCTTTCAGACTTTAATCTACAAAGGTTTGCAGAATTCGATTTTTTTAACTAAAGTTGCACCCACAATCATTTTGCACCACTCAAAACAAGATGACGAAAGTAACGATAATCGATATCGCCAGGGCGCTTGGGATAACCCCTTCAACCGTTTCGAGAGCTTTGGCTGGGAATCCTTACGTAAAGGAATCCACCAGAGAAGCGGTTAAACAGAAGGCCAAGGAACTCGGATACGAGAGGAACGTTATCGCCTCAAACCTCAGAAGCGGCAGGACCCATGCTGTGGGCATCATCGTGCCCAGAATCCACCGCTCGTTCTTCAGCAGCATAATCAGCGCGGCCGAAGAGGTCCTGGACAAGGCCGGGTACTCTCTCATCATCTGCCAGACAAGGGAAAACTTACAGGATGAAATCCGTGCCCTGAACACCCTTTCAGGCATCCGCGTGGGAGGAATCATGCTTTCCCACGCCATCGGTTCCAAATCGGGAAAACACATCCAGGAAGCCATCCACGGAGGAATCAAGCTCGTCCAGTTCGACCGCGTGTTCGAGGGGCTTCCCGGCTCCACCGTCACCAACGACGATTTCAACGGCGCCTACAGCGCGACAAAGCACCTCATCAAGAGAGGGTACAAAAGAATCGGAGCCTTCACCGGCCCCCTCTCCACAAAGATGTTCCTCAACCGTTACGAGGGCTACAAAAAAGCTCTCGAAGACGCGGGGATACCCCTTGACGAGACCATTGTCTTCAAAGACTCCATCATCCGGGAAAACGGATACCTCAACGGGGCAAAAGCCCTCGAAAAAGGCTGCGACGCAATCTACTCTTCAGGAGACTATTCCGCCCTCGGAGCCCTCGAATTCGCCAAAGACCAGGGCGTCCGGGTGCCGGAAGACTTCGGCATCCTGGGCACGGCAAACGAAGATTTCACCTCCCTGATAAGTCCCTCCATGACAAGTATCGAGCAGAATCCGAGAGAGATTGGCACAAAGGCCGCCCAGGCCCTTCTGAGGCTCATGTACGGAGAGACCGCAGGAGAGCACCTCACAGTGGAGACCACATTGATTCCACGGGAATCCACCGACAGGAAAAATGGCTAGACCATCTTCTCTGTCAAAATACGCCGCGGTGGTTTTCCTTGCCGCGGCCCTGATTCTGTCCTCTTCGTCGTGTTCCATACTCAGGAAGAGGCTCCCTTCCGACCCGCCCTCCCCGAAGGAGCGGACGACGCGCCGCGACGTAAAGAAAACGAAGGGGGAAATCCTTGCGGACTCCATCGTGGATTACGCAAAAAAAAGCCTTGGAGCGAAGTACAAGACCGCCGGAGCCACGCCCGCGGGCTTCGACTGTTCCGGCCTCGTCGTATATGTCTTTTCCAATTTCGGGATTTCCGTCCCCCGCACATCGGCCGCCCAGTACTCCGCGAGCAAACGCATTTCAGATGAAGACCTCCGGCCGGGCGACCTGGTGTTTTTCAACGGGAGCCGCATCGGAGGAGGCGTGGGCCATGTGGCCATCATCACCGAGGTTCTCGGCAAGGGGAAGTTCAGGATGATTCACTCGACGACAAGACGGGGCGTCTGCATCGACACCTTCCCTGAAGGGCCTTACTACCCTCCCCGCCTGATCGGCTACGGACGGGTTCTTCCGGAATAGCCGCGTCAGGATTCTTCCGGCTGTTTGCCTATATAAGCGAGGATGCCGCCGTCAACGTAAAGGATGTGGCCGTTGACGAAATCAGAAGCGTCGGAAGCGAGGAAGACGGCCGGGCCCATAAGGTCCTCGGGAGTGCCCCAGCGGGCG
>CAMOVV010000090.1 GCA_946627685.1 uncultured Bacteroidales bacterium | reverse complement strand
ATCGTTATATGTAGATACTGTTACGCCAAGGCTTTCGCATACCGCCTTGAATTGGTTAAGTGTGGCGAACTGATAGGTCATTGCCTCTTCCAAGACCCGCAGGTATTGTTCCTTGACATTCTTTCCCTTGGGGTCGAACCTTATTGAAGGTGCAATTGTCTCCGGTTCCTCCTGAGGTCCGTTCTCTGTTATGGAAGGTACGGTCCCTATGGGTGATATTTCACTCATATCGAAGAGAGCGTCTTCCTGAATTCTTTCTGCAGGAACAGGTTCCATTCCGAGCGGGATTGGTTCGATTTCTGTTATATTGTTATATAACAGCGGTTGTTCTTCGACGATTTTTTCCTTCTTGGTTTTCTTCTTGGGGTTTCCGACAGTATAGTGATACTTATCCGCAAGGCGGAGGATAAGTTTCTCCATACGCTTCTTCTCAAACTTATCGTTGATTTTTTTCCCATGAAGGTCTACGCGACATGAGACGACATGGTAGTGTGTCCTGTCGATATCGAAATGCTTATATATGATATACGGTTGTGAACCATAGCCGAGGGACTTCATAATATCCTTGGCGTAGTCGCAAGCCTCCTCGTCGGCGAGGACTTCCGATGGTTCCTCTGGATTTGGATTGATGGACATTTGGAAACTGACATTCTCTGTACGTATGTTCCTTCTTTCCAGTCTTCCGAAAGTCATCCTTGCGAATGCCGGTTCAGGTGACGGCATCCCTCCGAACCCAATGACGGTCGCAATCCCCTTGCGTACCTTGCTTTCGTTGTACGTAAGGGTTCCGTTCATGCTTCCGCGGCTTTTATGAATCTTTACGACCATGTTCCTTTTATTGCTCTAAGAGTCTGGGAAAGGAGAATGCGATGGTTTTGAGTGGCAGTCACCACTCCCCGGGCTGGGCCTGAGGTTCCTGCCCTTTCTTACCAGCCAACTCCACGCGGAAGGCGGAGAGGTTGTTGTGTTGGAATGCCTTTCCCTCTTGGTTCCTTGATTCACTCTGACGGAACGAGCCGACCACGCTCACGGGCTGCCCTTTCTTGAGGTAAGGGAAGATCCCGGACTTGGAGGCGGTTACGTTGAAGTAGGTCGTTTCACGCGTCTCGCCAATCGTTTCATTGCAGGCTATGGTGAAACTGATGAACTCCACCTTTTGCCCGTTGCGGGTTATAACCTGGGTGGTTGCGTCTTTTGTCAGGTTCCCTGTTGCGAATGTAATTATCATATCTATTCTGATTTTTTCTCTGTTGCAAATTCATCAATCTGCTTGATGACGTCAAGCTGGATGTTATACACTGCCCTGGTGAGGTCTTCCAGTTTTTGAATGTGTTCATCCACGATGGGAATAGTCAGCGCACGTGCCTGGTGAAGTGTATTGTAACTTTTGATAAGTTGGTTGTAATTGTGACCGATTTTCTCTACTTGTTGAGACAGCTTGTCAATACGACCAAGGATCTCGCGGTCTTTGACTTTCCCTCGGCTTTTGTATTTTGTTTTGTGAAGGACAGTGTCACGGACGTATTTCGAAAAGGACAGGTACTCGAAAGCATCCATATCACTTTTGATGCTTTCAAGCTCTTTCTTTGTAAAACGGATAGTTTTGTTTTGTCTTTTATCTTCTTCTTTTTTCATTTCCGTTTTATACGTTTTACTAGATATTAAATGGTCTTTTGTTTTTAATTAAAGTATTAATTGTCCGTTTAAGGAGAGTGCGACTCCGGAGCGCTCTCCCCCGACCTCCCTGGGGGCGGGCCGGATGAGCACCACTGTGGGGTGCGTTGTTTTTGCCATGCAAAAGCACATCTGGCTAAAACATAACGACCTGCTAGAAGTGGCCCAGTGTTACAAAGGTAATGTTTTTATTTTAAAACGCAAATATTTTTGTTTGAAAAGAAATGTTTTCTTATATTTGTATGCGGTTATAATTTTATAATTTTATAAATGTATAAATAGAATTTATGGCTAACAGATTCGTTAAAAGAAATCAAATAGGTGAAGAGAAGAAAGAGGTTGTCGCGGTTCCGCCTGTCGAGTCTTCTGCTCCGGTTGAAGTTCACGAAGCACCGGTGTCCAGTCCTGTTGAGCCGGAAGTTGCTTCTTCCCCCGGGGTTGTTGTGGAAGAGATGCCTCCCGTTGTTGTCAATCGTCCTGTACGCGGCCGTAAACCGAAGGTTAGGAAGCCGGATAACCCTTCTCTCAGTAAGGAAGATAGGACGAGTATGGGTTTGTCGGTCGTTGTGATGGAGAAGTTTATGGATTATAAACTTGCTTATCGGAAGAAGACCAAACGGCGTTCTATATCCAATCAGGAGTTTCTTGAAGTTCTTATGGACGTTTTTAAAACACAGTTTCGTTTATAAATGTATAAAAGTATATTTTTATAAATTTATAAATCGTTTTTATAATTGTTTTATTATCAATAGATTACATTTTACAATATGGCTATTATCTCTTTTTTCAATTCAAAGGGTGGCTCCGGCAAGAGCTTGCATAGTATTTTGTTCGGTAGTTATCTTGCTTATGCTGAGCAGAAGCGTGTCTGCATCTTGGATTTCGATTACGGGCTCCGTCTCGAGAGGTTCCGTAAGGAAGAGGAGGAGTTGTTAAAGAAGGAGGATTCCGCTCTTTCCCGTTACACTGCCGCGCATCCTGATGATTCCGTAACGGGCAGCGAGGGTGTATTGGATATCATCACGGTTCCCCGGGAGGTCAAGGAGCGTGGCGAAAGGGAGCGCGATGAATTCAGTGCCAGTCTTGGCGAATACATTGAGGGGGTGTCCAAAGAGGGTTACGATTATATCATCCTGGACCTCCCTTGTGAGTTCTCTGCCGAGGCGCTTTCCTTTATCGTGCTTTTGGGTGCGGCCGACCTTGTTGCCGTTCCGTTCGACTACACTCCGACGGTCCGTAACTGCGCCCTCCATACGGCGGAGGTATTGCGTGATAACGGCGTCCCGTTGGTGATGTTTTGGAACAAGGTGTCGGTCAGTGATTTGAAGAAGGACGGTTTTCTGGACCGGATTGAGAGTTTCCTGACCGACCGTGGCTACGATGTCCTGCCCCACCGTGTGAAGTTCTTCCAAAAGGCGACGCGTGAGTACGAGGGTGGAAAGGGCTTCGTGGTGTCGACTCTGTGCTGGCCCCGCCGTTACGTGGAGCTCAACTGCCCGGTGCTTGAGATTCTTTATGCTTGCTTGAAGGGACGTCTTGATGAGATTGTAGAATAGAGACGAGACAACCAAACAACAGGGCTGATGTTCCATATTGACGAAAGGGGCTTTTTCACGACCTCGATGTATTATGAGGACCGTCGGATGTCCACTATATCCGGGCGGTTCGACCGCATCGAGGTACAGACGAGGGAATACCTTGGGAAACGGGTATGCGGCGTTTGTGTAACGGTCTTCCGCACCAACGGAGGGAGAACGAGTGTTTTCTTCAATGTGGAATTTCCCTGGGTCAAGTGTGCGCTCCGGAGTGTTTTCATATTTCGGAAGCGACCTGTCGAGAGTGGGGATTTGGTCTCTTTTATCGTCAGGAAAGGTTCCGACGGTCTGCCCGTTTTAATGGTAGTTTCAGGAAATGGGTCCTTTTCCCGTGTGTTAATAAACTTGTTGATTGATATAGGTTATGGCCGGAAAGAATAAAACCGTGATTCCGGAGCCTTCTCAGGAGGTGCATTGTGAATGCGGCGACTGCGAGAAGGCTTACGGGTATTGCTGGCCCGTCTTGGGTGGTGCCCCTTACTTTTGTCGCTGTCCCCTTCACCCTTTTACCCTCCTGAGGGTAAACCGTAAGGCCTGCGAGGATTTCGCCCGTCGGTCGGAGCCGCGCCCCGTCAGGACGGATGTCCACCTCTCCGCTATCGACCTTGAGGAGATGAAGCCGGAGAGGGTGGTCCCTCTTTTCCGCGTTGGCGAGCGGCATCCGTGGAAGTCCGTTCCCGTGTCGGAGGTCCCCCTTGGGGGGCTCAGCTGGGACGGCAGTCCGGCGGTACGGAAGGAAGACGCGCAGGAGGACTTGGAGTGGTAAGTATGCACAGATAATGTAGAATAGATATGGCAAAGAATGTTATGGGGAACGGCGGTTTCGATTCCGCCTTTAAGTTATGGAACGCCTGTTCGGACGATAACCCGAACGACGCGCTGGCTTATGTGCATTTCTCAGGGGGTTACGCTTATGCTTCCAACGCCCATATCCTTGTGCGCGTCCCCTTGACACGCTGTACAGGGTTCACCGCCGAGGAGCGCTCCCTTCTCGCGGGTAAGGCGTTGCACATGGATTTGTTGAAGTACCTTGCGAAGTTTGATAACCTGACCGTCACGGAACTGTCTTACATTGACGGAAACGGCAACGCGGTGGATACGGCCTGCATTGAGGGCTGGGTGGAGAAATGCCGTGTGAGCGTGTCGCTTGCTACGCAGGATAGTGTTCGTCGTCCGGATTTCGAAAAGGTGCTTACTGCACCTGGTGGGGTGCGTAAGAGGATTGAGGATATCGGCGTCAATGCCGGCCTCTTGTCGAAGTTGGTTTCGGCCATGGGGGCCGAGAATATCAAGATGCAGTTCACGAAGGCTGACGGCAAGATTTTCATCGAGCCTGTGAGTGATGCGGATTTCTCGGAAGGCATTCTTGGTCTTATTATGCCGATAGCCGTTACCGGCACGCTTGAAGGGTTTGATGAAGACTCTGATTAAGAAACATACCTATTTTTTGTTAGGTTTTTTGGTTTTTTCATAGTTGGTTATGTTCTGCTTGCCTGCCTGTGAGGGTCGGCAAGTTTTTTTATTTCGTTCACGTCAGGGGTGACAAGTGAGCTCTAGGCGAACGCAGTCGTTAGCCCTGACAGTGTTATTCTTTTTTATTTCTCCGTATGTTATTTCTTTCTCGTGTGTTTGGTTTGTATGGGTGGTTTGGGGAATTGAAAGCTGGGCCGCCCCTCTAATGCTCAGGCGGCCCGAATGCTGTTTCAGGCATCATTGTCTTTTCTCTCCGGAGTGCGCCTTGGCGTATGGAGGAGAGGGTGTCACTCCCTCTCGTTCGGGAAGGGTCCCGAAAAGAAAGGGAGTGTTATAGTGTGTCCGGTTTATTTGGTCTCGTTGATTTATTATTCTGCGCGTGGAGGTTTCCGGAGGCTGTTACCGTCGCGTTGTTCCATGCAGCAACCAGAGCCAGAACCTAAGCGGCCGTAAAGGGCCGTGGTGGTTCTGGTGACGGGGGCTGCATAGAACAGGGAAAGCCGCTTTGCGGCTGAGGGAGGAAGAAGTAACGCCCGACGGATATCGTTCGGTGTCCCTTAACCCGCGTGTGTTGGGAAGGGAACACCTGGGGCCCACCGAAGCATTTTTCTTGTTGCACAAAAAAAATGTGGGAGGCGGGAGAGGTGTTCCGTGCGTGGGCGGGTGCTTTGTAGCGGAGGGAAAGGGTCCCGTGGCGGTTAGTGCGCTGTGCGGCAGAGCTTAGCAAGCTCGAGAGTACAGCACACGTGGAAATGTGCGGACAGGATCGCGTCTTCCTGCTTCAGCAGGTGGACGCGATCGTGGCAAGGAAACACGGGAAAGAAGAGAGGAAGAGTTTTATATTTGAAGTGTATGTGTTTTTATCGGTTTTCTTGTAATTGGTTTGTAAGGGTGGTGAGGGGTGTTGACATGAAGTCTGTTTTGAAGTAAGGTTACTGTTATCATGTTGTTTAAACCTCGTCCAAAATTCCAACAA
>CAMOVV010000089.1 GCA_946627685.1 uncultured Bacteroidales bacterium | reverse complement strand
GCCAGGCTGTGGTAGATGCAGCTTACCATCTCCCCGTCGGTGGCGGGAACCCTCTGTCCGCTCTCGCGGACGACAGCCTTGATCTCGGCGTCCATGTCCTTGGGAGAGGCGAACCTGGGGTCGTCGGGATTCACTATGGACGGGAAATCGATGGCTTCGCGGGCCATGGCTTCGATGCCGTCGTAGGTGTAGGTCCTGCCTTCGGCCGCCCAGGTCTTGCGGCTTTGCTCGAGGAGCCACATTCCCGTGATGTTCTTGAGGAAACGGGTGGTGCCCTCGATTCCGCCTTCATTCGTGAAATTCTCCTGAGCCGATTCGGCGTTGATTATGGGAGAAGGGGTCTCTATGCCCATGAGGCTCCAGGTGCCGGAGCTGAGGTAGGCGAAACGCTCGTCGGCGGCGGGCACTGCGGCGATGGCCGAAGCGGTGTCGTGGCCAGCGACGGCGATGACGGGCACCTGCGGAAGACCGGCCTCCCGGGCCAGGTTCTTTCTCAAAACGCCCACGCGGGTGCCTGGCTGCACGATATCCAGGAGGAAGGAAGTGCTGATTCCAAGGCTTTCCAGCAGGGACTTGTCGAACTGCCTGGTGGTCTGGTCCATCATGCCGGAGGTGGAGGCTATCGTGTATTCGCACACTTTTTCGCCGGTCAGGAACCAGGTAAGAAGGTCGGGCATGAACAGAAGTTCCCTTGCCGCCTCCATAGCCGCAGAACCTTCCTTTTTCTGGGCATACAGCTGGAAAATGCTGTTGAAATCCATTATCTGGATTCCGGTCCTGCCGTAAAGTTCCTCGCGGGGAACGGTGCGGAAGACCTCTTCCGGAATCCCGGAGGTGTAAGGGTCCCGGTAGCAACGCGGAAGGCCTGCCGGGACACCGTCGCCGGAGAGGAAGCCGAAATCCACTCCCCAGGTGTCTATTCCTATGGATTCCAGTTCTATACCCTCGGCGGCGACCTTTGCAAGCGCCTCCCTGAAGGAATTGAACATTCCATAGATATCCCAATAGAACTTCCCGTCGAAGTCAAGGATGCGGTCGGGGAAACGGTGGATTTCCCTCATTTCAAATTCTCCGTCCCCGACGGTGGCGAGGACTGCGCGGCCGCTGGTCGCTCCGCAGTCAAATGCCAGGAAATTGTGTTTCTTGCTCATATTCCAAAACAGCAGCCTCCCAGAAGGAAGGCTGCGATGATAAAGGAGGCAACAAGCCTTGATGCCATTACTGTTTCTTGAGAAGGTCGCGGATTTCTTCGAGAAGCACCACGTCGTCCGGCTTGGGAGCGGGCTCGGCGGGAGCTGCAGGCTCTTCTTCCTTCTTCTTGGACATCTTGGTGATAGCCCTGATGCAGAGGAAGATGGAGAAGGCGATGATGAGGAAGTTCACGGTCTCCTGGATGAAGTTACCGTAGTTGAGGGTAACGGCAGGCTTGACGACTGTCTCACCATCCATCACGGCCTTGGAAAGGACGGCCTTCAGGGTGGTGAAGTCGAATCCACCGATAAGGGAGCCTACGGCAGGCATGATGAGATCATTGACAAGGGAGGTGACGATTTTTCCGAAGGCGCCGCCGACAACTACGCCGACCGCCATGTCAATAACGTTTCCCTTCATCGCGAAGTCCTTGAAATCGGACAAGAATTTAGATTTTCCCATAATTTTGATATTGTTTTGGTTATACGATCCAAGCGTAAGACGATATACAAATATAACAATATAATGCGATATCCAAAAAAACATTATCTTTGTTCGTGCAAAAAATTTTTGACTGCAACATGAAAAAACCGATTATCATCGCAGCGGCCGCGGCCGTCCTCCTTCTCTGCGTTCCCGTTATTTCCTCAGCTCAGACCTATGATCCTTCTTCGAAGGACCTCATGGAAACGGCCGGCCAGGCCAAAAAGGCCGCCAAGGAGCAGAAGGACATGATGAAAGAAGGCAACAGGCATCTTGACTCCGGCAAAGACCAGCTTAAAAAATCCAAGGACGAAATCAAGGACCTTTCCGACGACCTGAGCCGGCTGAAGGCGGAACTCAAGAATAACGAAAAGGCCCTCAAGGCCCAGAAAGATGCCATAAAGGCCGAGCAGAAGAGCGCCAAGGCCATGAAGACCCAGGTGGACAAGGCCGCCCAGCAGGTGAGGAAGGATACGGTCAAGGACCTTCAGGCGAGGGTGGCAGACAACAAGAAAGACATCAAGCAGGTGCAGGCCAGGCTGAATGCTGCCAGGAAAAACGCCTCCTCCGCAAAGAAACAAATCAAACAGAGCAAAGCCACCATCAAACAGAGCAAGGCTTCTATGAAGGTCAACCAGCAGCAGGCCAGGTCCCTGCAGGACCAGGCTGCTGTGAAGGCCGCCGAGGAAGCTGCGGCAAAGGCCGAAGAAGCCCTGGAAAAAACGAACTGACGATTTTTAACTAAACAATTTTATATGAAACGTTATCTTCTTGGGGCCCTGATGCTGCTGGGCTCCGCTTTTATCGCATGCTCCCCGTCAGCCACGTCCGTTCCCGACGGCGACCTGACACAGTATGTGGACCTTAAACTCGGCTCCGGAGGCCACGGACACGTGTTCGTCGGCGCCAACGTTCCCAACGGTATGGTCCAGCTCGGACCCACCAGCATCCCCCAGAGCTGGGACTGGTGCTCCGGCTACCATGAGTCCGACTCCACCGTCATCGGCTTCTCCCACACCCACCTCCAGGGCACCGGAATCGGCGACCTCTTCGATGTCACTGTAATGCCCGTCACCGGCAAGGTAACCTATGCCCGCGGCACCGAGGCCGACCCCGCTTCAGGCCTCTGGTCCTATGCGGACAGGACGAGGGAAATCGCCCGTCCCGGCTTCTACAGGGTCTTCCTGACCCGTTACGGCATCGACGCCGAGATGACGGCCACCAACCGCACCGGCCTGCACCGCTACACCTTCCCCGCAACTGACGACGCAGCCATCGTCATTGACCTGCAGAACGGCGGCTGCTGGGACCGCGCCACCCACACCGAAATCATCCCCGTCAAGAACGCCGAAGGCAAAATTGTCGCCGTTGACGGCCTGCGTTTCTCCTCCGGCTGGGCCAAAGACCAGAGAGTCTGGTTCCACGCCGAACTCGAGACCCCTGCCGAGAGCTGCGAAATAATTGACGCACAGATGCCCGAGATTCCCGCAAGGGCCCGCCGCATGATGCAGAACATGCCCAAGCCCGACCTCAGCCAGAGGTTCATCCGCCTCAACTACGGCAAGGTCGAAGAAGGCACCCAGCTCCTCATGAAGGTCTCCCTCTCCCCCAACAGCATCGACGGAGCCAAGGCCAACATGGCGGCTGAACTCCCCGGATGGGATTTCGAAGCCACCGCGAAGGCTGCCGAGAAGGCCTGGAACGATGTCCTCCACTGCATCACCATCGAAACCAGCGACGAGGACGCCCGCACCATCTTCTACTCTGCCCTCTTCCACGTAATGGTGCACCCCGCCACCTTCTCCGACGTGAACGAGCCCCATGACTACACCATCTACTCCCTCTGGGACACCTACAGGGCCTTCCATCCCCTTCTCACCCTCTGCCGTCAGGAGATGGTCCCCGACCTCGTCAACTCCATGCTCAAAATTTACGACAAGCAGGGAAGGCTCCCCGTATGGCACCTTTGGGGCAATGAGACCGACTGCATGGCCGGCAACCCCGGCGTCATCGTGGTCGGCGACGCCATCGTGAAGGGCTTCGAAGGATTCGACAAAGAGAAGGCCTATGAGGCCATGAAGGCCACCGTCATGGCTGACAACCGCGGCCAGGACATCCGCAAGAAATACGGCTTCATTCCTTCCGACCTCTACAACGAGAGCGTGGCCAACGACATGGAGTATGCCATCGCCGACGCAGCCGTCGCCCAGGCGGCCGCATATCTCGGCAAGACCGAAGACGCGGAATTCTTCAAGAACAGGAGCCACTCCTACCGCAACTACATGGACCCCGAGACCCTTCTTGCCCGCGGCAAACTCTCCGACGGCAGCTGGAGGACCCCCTTCGACCCCTTCGTGTCCAACCACCGCGTGCAGGACTACATGGAGGGCACCGCATGGCAGTACACCTGGCTCATGCCTCACGACTATGAAGGCCTCGTAGATTTCTACGGCTCCAAGGAGAAATTCGTAGAAAGGCTCGACACCCTCTTCGCCGTCAGCTCCGAAATCAAGGGCGAGAACGCCTCTCCCGACATTTCCGGCCTCATCGGCCAGTACGCCCACGGCAACGAGCCCAGCCACCACATCATTTACTTCTACTCCATGGCAGGCAGGAGGGACAAGGCTGCCGAGAAGGTCCGCGAGGTCCTCAGCACCATGTATCTCCTCGGTCCCGGCGGACTCTGCGGCAACGAGGATGAAGGCGAAATGTCCGCCTGGTACGTCCTCTCCAGCCTCGGAATCTTCGAGCCGGAACCCGCCTCCACCAAGTTCTGGTTCGGCTCCCCCATCTTCGACAAGGCCTCCATCAAGGTCCCCGGAGGAGTCTTCACCATCACTGCAAAGAACAATTCTCCCGAGAACATGTATATCCAGAGCGCTACCATCAACGGCAAGGCCTGCAAGAACAACTACATCGAGTTCTCGGACATCAAGGCCGGCGGAGAACTTGTGTTCACCATGGGTCCCAAACCCAAAGCTGAATGATTTCCGCGCCTGAAACGATGATAAAGGGTGCCGTTTTCGATTTCAACGGCACCCTTTTTTGGGATACGCCCTACCACAACCGGGCTTTCCGGATGCTGGCCGAGAAGTATTCGGTCCCTTCCCCGGAAGGCCTGAGGTCGAGGCGTATGGAGACGAAAGACCTCGAGTACATCCAGGGCCGGACGAACAATTTCATCATGAGATATATGTTCGGAGAAGGGCTCACCGACCCCCAGGTGGCCGCCCTCGGGGAAGAGAAGGAACAGATTTACAGGGATTTATGCAAAGGAGAGGTTAGGCTCGGCCCGGGAGCGGAAGAACTTTTCGGCTTTCTTTCCTCCAAAGGCATCCGCATGGCCATAGCCTCCTCCGCCGACATAAACAACGTCAACTTCTACTACCGGGAGATTCCCTCCCTGGAAAAGTGGTTTCCCCGCGAAAGGTTCATCTACAACGACTGGACCTTCAACAGCAAGCCCGCCCCCGACATCTTCCTGAAGGCCTTCGCCCGTCTGGGCATCTCCCCTTCGGAAGCGGCCGTCTTCGAGGACTCCCCTTCCGGAATCAGGGCCTCCCTGGCCGCCGGCAGCGGTCTGACCGTCACCGTGGATTCCGGCTTCCTCTCCTTCGTGCGCGGCTCCGGACTGGAATGCAAAAACGTCATTACCGATTTTCGCCAGGCGATCCCCCTGCTGTTCAGCACGTGACCTCCTTTCCCCAATGCGTCTCCCCTCCTCACAGACAGCCCGGGCCCTACGGTAGATTTTGTCTAGTCCTGATATAAGTTTACCGATGTTGAACAATAAGTAGATAGGACTAGACAAAATATTTGCCGTAAAGCCGAAAATAACTATCTTTGCCATCCGCGTTCCACCGCCTGCCGCCTGCCGCGGCTTCTCGGGAGAACAGGGACATAGATTATTGGAGGCGTGGCCGAGTGGTCGATGGCGGCAGTCTTGAAAACTGTTGTACGGCAACGTACCGGGGGTTCGAATCCCTCCGCCTCCGCAAACGAGAACGGCATCGCAGCAAAGCTGCGGTGCTTTTTTGATGGGCGGGCCGTTG
>CAMOVV010000088.1 GCA_946627685.1 uncultured Bacteroidales bacterium | reverse complement strand
GGTGAAGACGAATGATCCCGGCTGGGTAGGATTCCTAAATGACTCTAAGTCAAAAATAGTGGCTTATTACCAAGACAATGAGGCAAAAATCATCCGAGATGCAGAGATACTGGTTTCACAAGGTCGCTATGAAGAGGCTCTGTATGGTTTGGCCATGGTTCCAGATGCCAGTGGCTCCTGCTATAAGCATTGTAGAGACAAGATGCTGGAGATTAATCAACAGCGAATAGATGAAGAAGGGAGATCCCTGTTATCCCAGGCTAAAGCCGCATGGGCCAAAAGTCCCGATGTAAACGGCGCAGAGCAGGCCTATCCGATGATTGCGGCTATTGACCCCAAGGCCAGTTGCTATCTCGAAGTGGATCCTTTTCTCAAACAGATTACTCGGAAACTTGTTGCTGATGATCGCAGGAAATGGGAGTTCAAAATGAAACAGTATGAAGATGAAAAAGCTCAGGAACAACGTGACTTTGAGGCGCGAGTGGCAAAAGAACAACGTGATTTCGATGCGCAGCAGGCTCGGGAAGCAAGATATGCGGCGATTCGCCAACAGGAAATCGAGGCTGCTCGACAGGTTGCCGTAGAATACGCACGTAATCAACCGGATGTCATTTATAATAATACAATACTGCTATGGTAAAGAAACTGTTGAATTCATTCATTTTGTACATCGTAGCGTTGCTCGCATTGATGCCGGCCGCGTTCGCGCAAGGTTTCAACGCAGAGAAGAAAGAACTTAGCGACTTTTTGACGCGTATGTATAAGAGCGAACCCTTTGAAGGAGTTCGTGTTGTGACCGACTATGAGAATGCCTACTTGTTGTCAGTCTTGACCTTGGATAAGTCCAAGTATCAGAACGAGAGCGTGATGAATCGAGTAGCGAGTGTTAAAGCAATGTCTGAAGCCAGCCGCTATTTCAATGGTTCGAGTATCAGTTCGAATTTGATTATCCATACCAAAGAAGCTCCGAACGGAGCCAGTGACACTTGGATTATCGAGGACATCCGCGAACACTCGTTTGGGTATGTCAAACAATTGGAGCAGCTGACCAATTTCACCGGTCCTTCCGGGCGTCAGGTTTTCATCTTTTTTAAGCAGATTGATTCTCAATATAAAGAATGATAAAATGGGATATTTATCAACAGGTAAGGGACTCTTTCGTTTAGACTACAGCGACCTTAACGTCGGATCTTTTTTTAAAATCGGTGAATTACGTCAGATACTTGAACTCGATATAATATCAGATGAAGAGTTTGAACAAATCGCGTCAGAACGTAATCTCTTAGCAAAGAGGAGTAAAGTCATCAACGAAAAAGACCTAAAGAAGAAAACCATTCTTGAGTTGAGAAAAGCATATTCTTCATCCACATCGAACATAAGAGTTGACAGTTTTGATGAACTTGTTTTGAAAAGATTGATCTACAAGACACTTCAGGGGGTTAAAGTCATTCCCCAGGCTGAAGTGAAGTATTCTAAGAACAAGCAAGGTAAAAAGAAAGTCGATTTTCAGATTGATTACAATGGTAAAGTAGTGCTGCTTGAATTTGATGGCCCTGGCCATTTCGACGGAAATAACGAAAACCCGCTGAATGTTAAGTCGATCCTTGAAGACGAGAATGGTGTTGAGTGCGTCTTATGGCCCTATTGGATTCAACGATGCGCAGCTAATGTGAAAGCTATTTTTAATCCGAATGCTATCGGGTTCGGTGCCTTGTGGTCAACGAAATTCCAATTTGGCTCTTTCTCCATATCTGATCCGGCGAAAGTCATCATAGCGGAGTCTAAGCGGTTCAATGCTATCCGTGAGAATGGAATCGGATATTTCTATGGAGCAGATGAAAATGAAAAACGATGTATGCCAACACATCCTATCGTGCAAGATATCTTGTCTGGAGCCAAGACCGTTGATGTATTGATTCCGCCCGGATGGAAAGGTGATAAGTGTTTCTGGTTACCACAAATATTATGGAAATTACTCTGAATTACAAACAATTATCTCGTCCCTTTCGGAATATATATATATACAAAAAAAAAAAGAGTCTTCGACCCTCACGGGCGGACGACTCAAACTAACCACATAATTAATAACACTAAAACTAATAACCAATAGGTTGAGGAGAGAACCTCCTGTCAACCGGGGACAAAGGTACAACTAAAATTTTAATAAACAAACGTTAAAACATTTAAATTTTTTATATAACGTTTAATATGCAAGTTGCCTCCCGGAACGACATCCGGGAGGCAACCAAAATCCTGATAACCAAGGCTTATTCGGACGCGGCCCAGAAAGCCTTTCCTTCTTCCTTCAACTTGGCGGTGAACTCGGCGGAAGCTTTTTCCACCGCGGTTTCCTCTTCGGGGGAGGCGAAAGCGTGGCGGAATCCCTGCTGCCTGTCCCAGTTTCCTCTGGTGAAATCAGGAATGGCGACGGGAAGGCTGCCCTTGTCCATGGACATTGCGCCAAGCTCGGCAAGGCAGCACCATTCCGCAAGGTCATAAACGTCCATATCGAGTGGAAGACCGTGCTGGAGGCAGTACACGAGACGGCAGTCCATGATGAAATCCATTCCTCCGTGTCCGCCGACCTTCCTGGCCACCTGCTCATATTTGGTCACGATGGGATTCCTGTATTTCGCCTCCAGGGCAGCCCTCTCTTCCTCCGGAAGGAAATTGTCATGGCCGAAACTCTTGTCGGACTCAAAGCCGAGGGAGAGGAACTGTTCCTTGTCCATCGCATAGAAGGCCACGGGATATTTGTTGGCGAAACCCTTGGTGCCGTTAAGCTGATAGAGCCGGTTATAGGGGCGGGGAGAGGTCACATCATGCTGAATCTCAATAACTTTATCTTTCTCCGTGCGGATGAGGGTGGTAGTATTCTGTCCGTTCTTGAAATCCTCGCAGGGTTTCCCGGTCTGTTCCGCCACCCACGCGGGGCCGTTGACGGCCTTCGTGTCCATTGCAACCAGGGTCTTCATGCGGTCGCCGCGGTGGATATCGAGAGCCTGGGCCACGGGGCCGAGGCCGTGCGTGGGATAAACATCCCCGCGATGCTTCTGGTTGTAATCGATTCTCCAGTCCATCACGCTTGAAGGGTCTTCCTTCCAATAAGTGCCCCAGTATCCGGCAAGATTGTGGATATAGGCCCCTTCCGCGCGCAGAATCTCGCCGAACACCCCGTGCTGAGCCATGTTCAGGGAATTGAGCTCGAAGAAGTCGTAGCAGCAGTTTTCGAGCATCATGCAGTGCAGGCGCCTGGATTCGGCAAGGTCGATAAGCTGCCAGATTTCGTCGAGGGTAAGGGCGGAGGGAACCTCGCAGGCAACGTGCTTGCCGTGTTCAAGGGCATATTTCGCGATAGGGAAGTGATGCTTCCAGTCGGTTGCGATATAGACGAGGTCGATGTCGTCCCTTTCGCAGAGTTCCTTGTAACCTTCCGGACCCCAGTAAAGGGCGGCAGGGGGGAGGCTCGCTTCCTTGAGGATGTTCTGGCGGCGCTCGGCGACCTCCTGCTCATAATCGCACAGGGCGACTATCTTAGTGCCGTCAATGTGTGTCCAGCGCTCGATTGCACCGGCTCCGCGGCCGCGGATGCCGACGAATCCCACGCGTACGACCGGCACCTTGGGGACGGTGAGGCCGAGGGCGCTTTCCTGTCCTGCGGGACGCTCGGGAACCTTCGTGACGATGGTTCCGTTCTCAACTTTGTAAGGCCGGCTGTATTCTCCGGAAACCCATTCGGGCGAATTGTTGCAACCGGTGGCCGCCATAAGGAGGGCCGCCGAGAATGAATAGAGAATGCGAAAGATAGTTTTCATATGACCGATGATTGATTATACCCTGATAAATATCTTATTCTTATACAGATACCTGAGAATCAGGAATTGTATCGCCAGGCAGCAGGATGAAATCAGGAACGGATACCAGCTGCCGATAAGGTGAGCGGTACCGTGGAGGAGGGAAGTCGGGATGGAGTCGAAATGGACCAGATGGAATACGCAGTACGCGACTATGGCGTTCATCCCGTAGTACTTCAGCCAGTCGATTCCCCTGTTGAACCCCTTCACGTCCACCAGATAATAGGTGAGCGCCATGAGCATGATTGAAATGCCTCCGGACAGAAGGGTCATGGAACTGCTCCAGATATGTTTTATGATGGGGAGGACAGGATCGAGAAGCAGGGCGGCCACAATCATCAAAGCCCCGCATATCAGCAGGTTGCGGACTTTTTTCATGGGCGCCCAGTCTTGCTTCCTCAGGGCCATCCCCGTGAAGCATCCAAGCATTGCAGTCACGGCAAAGTTCATGGAACTGAGTATCCAGGTATAGTGGTATTCCTTGAAGACGTACCGGCCGTCAACCCAGGCCACGCCGTCCCGGAAATGACCGAGGATATCCTTGTCTATGCTTTCCACAAGATTGTTGCCGATTTCGTAACTGTTGCCTCCGAAGATTGCCACGATGGCGGCGAAACCGGCGAGAAGGAAGGCGGCCGCCCCGAACTGGAACCTGACCGGAGTGAAGACGAAGAGGATGGCAGCTACGGTATAGCCTACGGCAATCGCCTGCAGGGTATTTGAGTAGAGGCTCAGGGTGTGGATGTCAAAGTCAAGCAGCCCGCCCTGGACCATGGCTCCCAGGATGAAGAGGAGGATGAACCTCTTCGAAATCCTTTTCCAGAACTGCCCGAGAGGCGCTTTCCTGTCCCTGTATTTTGCCAAGGCGAAGGGGATGGTAATCCCCGACATGAACATGAACAGAGGCATTATCATGTCCCAGAAACAGAAGCCGTGCCAGTCCACGTGGTCGAATAACTGCCAGAGCCAGTGGGACTGCGGGTCAGGAACCGCGGCCCGGAGCAGGGATCTGCAGAAAGGTTCGATGAAAACGAGGAGGAACATGTCAATTCCCCTCAGTACATCGAGGGATTCAAGTCGCTCTTTGGTGTCGTTCATATAAGTTGTATCAATGTCTATCCTTCCAGGAACCTGTTCAATTCCTCCCAGACCCTATGGACGGGGAATCCCATTATATTATAGAAGGACCCTTCTATCCTGGAAATCCCGATAGCTCCTATCCATTCCTGGCAGCCGTAGGCCCCTGCCTTGTCATAAGGCTTGTAAGTATCGATATAATAATTGATTTCCTCTTCAGTCAAATCCTTGAACCAGACCCTTGTCAAATCGGAAAAACTCCTTTCTCCGTCGAGGGAGCGGAGCGTTACGGCGGTAATCACCTGATGCTCCTTCCCGGAGAGGTCCTTAAGCATCCTTACGGCATCATCCCGGCCGGCGGGCTTTCCCATCATTTCATCGCCGCAGAAAACCATCGTGTCGGCGGTGATGAGGATTTCATCCTTTTCCAGCGGGCGGTGAAAGCCGTGCGACTTGCCCTCCGACATCTTTTCCGGGACAAAACCGTCAGGATGGTCCGTATTGAAGGATTCCTTAAAGTCGTTCCCGGTATCTACAACAAAATCAACATCAAGAAGAGACAGAAGCTCCCGCCTTCTTGGAGAGCCGCTGCCAAGGATTATCTTCTTTCCGGTGAGGCTGCGCATTTCTAGAAAACCTTTTTATAGGAGGCGGTGGCATAGTTCCATCTTCCCGCAGCAGTCATGGCCCTTTCGAAGAAATCCCTGATGCAGCCTTTGCCGCCGGGGAAGGGGGAGACATAGTCCGCCGCATCCTTGGCCGCCTGCACTGCATCCGAAGGGACGACCCCGATGCCGGCGGCTTCAAGCACCTCGATATCAGGCACATCGTCTCCGAAATATGCG
>CAMOVV010000087.1 GCA_946627685.1 uncultured Bacteroidales bacterium | reverse complement strand
TTTCAATCTTGTAGGCACCGGCGTCTTCCGGCTTCGGACCTTTTGCCCCGTCGCGGAAGCCGATTCTGTAGGCGGCAAAGCCGAATGCCGGGACCCTGGCCATGAAAGAAAGCCTTCCGCTGGCGTCATCATATTCACTTTCAACCGTTTCCCCGTCAGGGCCCTCCAGTACGGGTTCTTTTCCGGAGGGACATCCGGACAGGACGGTCTCCACGACCTCTTCCCTCGGATAAGGCAAGGTGTTGAACACCCGCAAGGTACCAGAGCCGGCGCCACCAAAGGAAAGGGCGGCTTCGGAAATGACGTCCTCCGTCGTCCGGAGAGTGCCCGCAGTCCACCGGCCGACAATCCAGTCCGCCCAGGTCCCCTTGTCTTTCAGTCCGTTGTAGGGGACTATCCACGAATCATGGTGCTGCGACAGAAGAAGTGTCCGCCAGGCCTCGTCCATGGCGGCATGGTCATAGTCATAATTGTTTGCAAGACTGGCGATTACTCCTATTTTCTCCGCCGTGACTATGGAATTTTCCGCCTTCCTCACCGACCTTGCGATTCTCTGGAGAACCTGAGACCCCCACACAAGGGACACCCTGACATCATCCTGGTTCATCCGGTAGGGCACCGCCTTGTCCCGATTGGCGACACGGGTGAAATACTCCGTCCAGGTGACGTTCACGACGGATTCCTTCTCCTTTTTCTCTTCCGAAAGCCAGGGCCCGTTGGTCCAGCCAGCATCCTGGAAACACATGGCGACAGGATGCCGGACTCCATCGGAGGCTGCGGCGGTATAGTAGTCCGGATGAAGTCCGTTAGCCGTGGTCGTCCAGACATCGTTTCCGAGGGCTTCGGTGGAATATCTCGGCACCGCACGGATGAATGTGCCGTCAGGACCTGTCCAGCGGACGATACCTCCCTTGACAGGAGAAGCGTAGCCGCCCCAGCAGGTGTTCGGATTCTTTATCGACGCATACTTGAACCCGAATCCGGCGAGCACGGTGGGGAGGCAGCTGGTGAAACAGGGCTCCTCGCAGGCGTATGTGCTCATGCTGATGCCCGGAAAGTGCTCTTCGAGCTTCTTAATGCCGTATTCCATCTGCCGGATGACGCTTTCTCCGCCGATATTGAAAAAATATGGCTGGGCATACGTGGGGTTGTTGTATTCGACCCTGCCGCCTTCAGCAAGATATTTCCTTAGACGCTCGTAATCAATTGGAGCGACGACCTTTACGCTGTCCCAAGTCTCGGGCTCTATCTCAAGACCTATTTTATACCCCGGGTTTTCGTCCAGCAGGTTACACATATATCCGGTATATGTCTTCAGAGGATAATGGCCGTAAACTCCTCCATGAAAACCATCTACGAAATAATTCTGCGCGAGCGCCGCGGCAGGGAACATTGCGGCTGCAAGCAGAAGCGAAAGGAACTTTTTATTCATTATTCGGGTTTTTTCTTGTAAAGATATTCATTTTATTCCACTCCTGGCTTATTTTTCTTATATTTACACAGATTGTACGAAAACACGAAAACAATGAAAAAAAGCAGTATTTTCAAGATTCTGGCCCTCGCGGCCATATTTGCCGGATGCACCGCGGCCGAGCCCGGGACGGCGCTTTTCACCCCTGTAGAATATGTTGCCACGGATGTGGAGGAAGTTCCTGAAGGATACTATCATAATCCCATATTGCCGGGATTCTATCCCGACCCGAGCATCTGCAGGGTGGGCGATGACTACTGGATGGTCAACTCGTCTTTCGCATATTTCCCGGGACTGCCGGTATGGCACAGCACCGACCTCATTCACTGGGAGTCCTGCGGACCGGCCCTCAGCCGCAACAAGGACTTCTTCCTCGCCCCTCCTTCCAACATCGTGACAGGCAGTTACGCCCCTCAGATAACATACAATCCCGCCAACGGATTATACTACATCATCAACACTTACGTCGCGGGGTACTGGAATTTCTTTATCACTTCCCCCGACCCCGCTTCCGGACAATGGAGCGAACCCACGATCCTGCCCGAAGTACCCGGCATAGATCCCAGCATACTCTTCGACAATGACGGACGGGCATATATCGTCAGCGCTCCGGGCCGGGATGCGATCGGAGAGGACAAACTGTACGCGGAAGACAACGCCATAGTACTCTTCGACTTCGACTGGGAAAAAGGCGTCACCGGCGAAATGACTGTCATCGCCCGTTCGGGAGTACATCCAGAAGAGCAACCAGACGCATTAGAGGGACCGCATCTGTACCACATAGGCGACAAGTACTTCCTCATGTGTGCCGAAGGCGGTACCATGCTCGGTCACAGCGAAGTGATCTTCGAGGCTCCTTCGGTGAAGGGCCCCTATACCCCCTGCCCCATCAACCCCATTCTCACCCAGAGGGACGTTCCTGATGCAGACGTCCGCTGCACGGGTCACGCCGACCTTGTACAATCCGCCTCGGGAGAGTGGTATGCCGTATTCCTCGGGACCGAGTCCTACGACGGAGAATACAATTTCAACACCGGAAGGCAGACTTTCCTGTATCCCGTAACCTGGACTGAAGGACAGCCCGTGATACTGCCTGCAGGAGAGAAGCTTCCGACCCTCGTTCCCCTTGGCGAAGACCTTAAGGCCCTTGCCGCAGCCAACCGCATCAAGGGCACGGACACCCGCCTGCCCGGCCCCCTCTGGAACGGACGGACAGGACTTTCCGACCACACGCTGTTTATACGGAATCCGGTCTCCGGGTCGCTCAAAGGCCTTACCTGGGAGGGCGGCGCCGCCGGTTCCGAGGACTTCGACTTCAACAAGGGCCGTCTCGACGGGCCGTTCTGGCATATCCGCCGCAGCGGAAAGATGGAACTGCGGCCGAAAACAGTGAGCCTTCGGGAGGAAGACAACCCTTCCGCCATCTGCCAAAGGGTTACCTCAAAGACTTTCACAATGACTACGACCATGACGTTCGACCCCCAGGGCGAGAATGACGCGGCCGGACTCCTGCTTTTCCAGAACCATGACAACATGATGACCCTCTCAAAGACCCGTGACGCGGACGGCAAGGTCGTGATGAAACTGGAGGAAATCAGCGGAGGAAAAACCGCGAAGAGTTTCAAAGAGACACTGGGCGAAAAAGAGGCCGGAAAGCCTGTCACCCTCAAGGTTGAAGCGGAAACAGCCGTGGATTATGTGTTCAGCGTTTCCTTCGACGGGGGCAAAAACTGGCGCAAAATCGGAGAGCCACTTGACGGCCATACGCTTAAATCCTCATATTACTGGGGCTTCACCGGAGCCGTGGCCGGAGTGTTCGCCTACACGGATAAATAGCCATAAAGAACATTGATTTATAATTGTTTGCATATATGAACAAAATTCTCAGCACCCTTGCCTTAGCCTCGCAGGTTCTCCTGTGCCTTTCATGTTCATCCCGGACGAGTATCAGTGAAGAGGAATACATGGACAAGCTCCGCGGGGGCTGGGCCGGAAAAATCATCGGCGTCCAGTTCGGCCAGCCTCATGAGTTCCACTGCCTCGGTACAATCGACGAAGGACCGATCGAATGGGACAACTCCCTGGTCGAGGGGGCTTTGGGACAGGATGACATCTACACGCAGCTGTCGTTTATGCAAACGCTCGAACGTCATGGCCTTGACGCATCCTCAGACCTTCTTGCCGAAGCCTTTGCGGGAGCGGGATTCGACCTCTTCCACGCCAATCTCCAGGCGCGCAAGAACTGGAGGGACGGCCTGCGTCCGCCCATGACCGGCTCCGCGCAGTATAATATCCATGCAGACGATATTGATTTTCAGATAGATGCCGATTTCATCGGATTCATGTGCCCGGGAATGCCCGTCTTGGCCAGAAGCTATTGCGACCGTATCGGCCCCATCATGAATGACGGAGACGGAATATACGGAGGAGTATTCATCGCAACGATGCACTCTCTCGCATTTTTCAGCGACGACATCCTCGACATTGTTGAAGGGGCGCTTCGCAACATTCCTGCCGAGAGTGGCTATGCAAGATGCGTAAGCGACGTTGTGGCCTGCTACAAGGCCGATCCTTCAGACTGGAAGGCTGCCTGGAAAGTCGTCCAGGAGAAATGGGGGGACCATATCTGCCATCCCAGCCACCCCTTCGACATAGATGCCAAAATCAACGGAGCCTACGTCGTGATAGGTCTTCTCTACGGCGGCGGGGATTTCAGGAAAACAATGGAAATCTCCATCCGGTGCGGTCAGGATGCCGACTGCAACTCGTCCAACGCGGCCGCCCTCTGGGGTGTGATTCACGGATTCAAAGCCATTCCGGAAGAGTTCCGCCAGGGACTCGGGTCCATCTCGGGGAAGAAATTCGCCTTTACGGATTACAGCTGGGAGGAAGCCGTGGACTGCACGGCCCGCTTTGCCAAGGAAAACATCCTCCGCTCGGGAGGAGCCGTCAACGACGGGAAATGGACGATAAAGCTTCAAAAGCCTCATTTCACGGGGGTTTGCCGCCAATCGTTCCCGGACATGCGTTTCGTGCGTTCCATCTTTACGACGGACAGCGCGTGGGTCTATAAAGGGAATTGGGAAAGCTTCGTAGAGTGGGACCAGCACAACGAGCCCATCGTACAGACCGTCGAGGCCGGGGCGTCAGCCGAAATATCCTTCGAGGGCGACATGGTAAGCCTCGTGGGCGGCTGGGATACGGACTGCGGAATGGCTGACATCTATATCGACGGCACCCTTGTCCGAAGGATTGACAGCTATTTCACCTATCGCAGCGGATTAGTCCCCATCAACCGCAACGTCCTCTTCCTTGCGAGCGGACTCGGCCCCGGGGCCCATACGATTCGCATAGTCAACACCGCTGACAAGAATCCGGCCTCCGGAGGCAACCGCCTCATGTTCAACAGGATTGATATCTACGACAAGTCTTAGGGGAAGCTAGGCGTCACAGCCTGGTCCCGGTGTAGGCAACCTCCACCCCGTCCTTTCCGACCTTCACTACATTGTAGCCGGGGTATCCGTGTCCGAGGGGATTTCCCACCGGACCGGCCGTCACGAAGCGTATGCCCTCGATTTCTGTGGCAAATTCCTGGTGGCAGTGGCCTGAGAACACGATATCCACTCCGTATTTTTTGAAAAGGCCGATGTATTTACCCCTTTGCTCAAAGGAGAAATTGAAATAATCCTCCTTCTCATCCAAAGACTCCCGGACCACGGGACAATGCAGGAAGACAAACTTGTACCTGCACTTTTCCGCTCCGGAGAGCTCCTTTTCAAGCCAATCCAGCTGCTCGGCCTCCATCTCGGGGACATTGTCCTTGATTGAATTGGTATTGATGCCGACAAAGGCGCAGCCGTTCTGCCTGAAGGAGAAACGGTCATAGCCGCGGAGGGCGATATAGGCCTGCCTCTTTTCCGGGGTGCTGCCGGAATAATCGTGGTTGCCCGGAACGAGGTACACAGGGGCCTCGATGTCCGCGAGACGGACAAGGAAAATGGAATCCTGGACGGGATCCGCCGCATTGTCAACAAGGTCTCCCGTGATTATGACACACTCCGGGCGCAGGGCGTTGGTCCCTGCCACGGCGGCCTTCATGAGGGAATCGGAATGGCAGAACCTGAAGGAACTGTCCCGGAAGCCGATCTGCGTGTCGCTCATCTGGACGAAGGTGAAGGGGGTGAAGCGGTTGCAGGACACCGCCAGAGTCAACAGGAGGAATAATCTTAAGACTTTCATGGCTTTAAAAACAAGCGGCGGTTTTTTGAAACCGCCGCAATCTGTCAAACTTCCGTAGCTGTGCTGAATTCATGCAGGAACCGCATGTCGTTTTCGAAATAGTGCCTGAGGTCGTTGACCTGCCACTTCAGCATCGCGATTCTTTCTATACCCATTCCGAAA
>CAMOVV010000086.1 GCA_946627685.1 uncultured Bacteroidales bacterium | reverse complement strand
TTCTTTGAATCGGGGGACCACCAGAAGGCACGGTACCGGGATGGACGGCCGAAAATTTCCTCGTAATAGACCCACGAGGCGAAGCCGTTGAGAATGAGGTCGCTGCCGTCGTAGGTGAGGCGGGTCTCCTTTCCAGAGGCCACATCCGCCACATAGAGGTCGTTGGCCCGCGTGAAGGCCAGCATGGTGGAATCGGGGCTCCAGGTGAGGTTTACCGCCCCTTCCGGCTTTATTGGGAAGGTGGAATATTTTGCGGGAGCCTTTATCCCCTTGGTGATTTTGTTGCCTTTGGCCTTGACGCTGAAAGCGTTTGCGTCGGTAAAGCTGCCGTCGTAGGTGAAGGCGACCTCTTTTTCTGAAAGCCATTTCCAGAAAATCGGAATTTTGTTGAAATCGTCCTCTCCGGCCCACATAATGGCGGGCAGGAATATGGCTAGCGAGAAAATCAGTTTTCTGGAAAGGTTCATGGCGGGTTTTATTTATTTTTTAGATGATTTGGCGGGACGTTTGAAGCCGTCGGCGGCAGCCCTTTTCGACATGTTGGCAATCCTTGATTCCGTGCTGGGATGGGATGCGAGGAGGCTCGCTCCTGAGCCGCCAGAGGCTGCATTTCCGGCGGTTGAGCCTCCGCTCAGGGACTGGAGCTTTTCAAAGGCCATCGCCATGGCCCAGGGGTTCTTTCCGGCCGCTTTGATGAAATTGTATCCGTAGTCGTCGGCCTGGCTCTCCTGTTTCTGGGAGAACTGCGCCCCGGAGATGGCTTCGCCGAGGGCTCCGAGCTGGGAGTCGGTGAGGGCGGCGGCCACATTTCCCGTCGAGGCGACGGCGTCCATCAGGGCCGATGTCATGAGGGCGTGTTTGAACTGTTTTTTCGAGTGCTTGAGGGCCACGTGGCCTATTTCATGCCCTATGACTCCGAGGACTTCGTTGTCGTCCATCAGGTCCATGAGGCCGGTATATACCCTCACGCTGCCGTCCGCGCAGGCGAAGGCGTTCACGTCGTTTGTCTTGTACACCTTGAAATTCAGGGGAATGCCGTCCACGCTGGTCAGGCCTGCAGTGAGTTTTTTCAGCCTTATCACGTAGGGGTCGGAGTCTGGAAGGACGGGGCTCTGGGCGTCCAGGGCTTTGACGTACTGGGCGACGTAGGCCTGGATGTCGGCATCGGAAATTGATGCGGCCTGGAGGGCCTTCACACCTCCGACAAGGGCCCTGGAGGAGTCGAAGGTCGAGCTGCAGGACATTGCGGCGAGGGAGACCGCCGCGATTAGGAACAAGTTTTTCAATGTTTTCATATTCAGTGAGATTTGATTTGTTCAGTTTGATGTTTCAGCCCATAAATATAATAAAAATCAGGCTATGATGAGATATTTCCCGGTTTTTGCCCCTTTCGGGCTTATGGCGACTCCGAAAATATGGGCGTCATCCCCGCTTTTGCATCCCAGTTTTTTCCTCAATGAATCTCCGTCCATTCCGATGTTCCTCGCCGTCACTTCCGCCTTCGGGAAGCGTTTCCCCGTTTCCTTTGCGGTTTTTCCGGTCATCTTTAGTATCTCTTTGATTTTGAAGAATTTTCCGAGTCCTTTGAGGGCGGGGACTTCTGATTTGCTGAAATACAGATGTGTGTCGGGGGCGAGTTTTACAAGGCCGAACCTTTCGCAGGGAAGGTTGAAGGCTCCGGATTTTGTCAGGGAGGTGCCGGGGCGGAACAGCAGGGGATAGGCCTGGGGCGTGAGCTCTTCTTCGGAGAGGGGAAAGGTGGGGACGGCGTGTTTTTCTTCTGCCGTCTTGAATCTGAGGGAGTTGCCGTTTTGCCAGGCAATCAGGTCGCATTCTCCTTCAAATTCCCGGTCCAGGAGGATAAGCAGTTCCTTGCATTCTCCGGCGGAGGATACTATGTGGATTTCTCTTACGTGGGGGCTTAATTTCGAGACGGTCAGGGAGATGTCCGCCATGGGCGAGATTTTGGCGAGGATGAAGCGGGAGGCGCCTGTCAGTTCGTCTTTTATGGCGGTGAGGTCGGGGGAGCAGTCTTCCAGGGCGAAGACCCTCTGGCCTCTGCCCCCGCGTCTTGCCGGGTCGATGAAGATGAGGTCGGGGGCGAAATCTCCCAGGATTTCGGCCACGTTTCCTTTTTCTACCATCCTGTTGCTGACCAGTATGTCCGTCTCTCCGAATTGCCTGAAGTTGTATCTGGCGGCTTCTGCGAGCGAGGGGTTCCCTTCATTGTAAAGCACCTCTGCTCCGGTCTTTGCGAAGGCGAGGCTGTCGGCCCCCAGTCCTCCCGTCAGGTCGGCGATTCTCCATCTGCGGCCCGCCCTTTCCTCCTCTCCGGTGCTTTCCTCGGAGGCTCTGCCTGTTACGTTCCCGTCCGGTGCCGCTCCCGCTTCCTCGCTTGGATATCCGGGAAGATGCTCGTCAGCGGGCCCGGCACCTGACGTGGGTGAGGAAGGGGAGAGGATTCTGACGGCGAGGGAGGCTTTGTAGGCGGCGGTCTCTTCGGAGGAGCATTGCTCGGCAGCGAGGGAAATAGGGTAGATGAGGGACGGGAGGGAGTGCCAGGAAGGGAGCTTTTTGGCCAGATGACGCCTGGAAATGATTGTACTGACGGCAAGGTCTAAGTCGATGCCGCTCGGGCGAGACCGGGAAAGCAGCAGCCTTGCCGGGTCGTCGCCGTCATGCTCGAGAATGAATCTTGCAAAATCGTCCATACGTCAGTTCTACTGCAAATTTAAAAAAGAAATGCGTATTTATGCACTCGCCGCCAATCCCCGCCACCTCGATGGCCTTTCCTCTGCCTTCCCCTTTCTCTCCGCTTTGGCTGTCATCCCTGGCGTCGCCCCTTGTCATTCTGAGCGAAGCGAAGAATCTTTCCTGCTTTACCGGCAGCGGCCGGAGGGCGAGGAGAGCCATCCAAAACTCTCCGCAGCCCGACGAAGCCGCAGCCGCCGGCCCCCATACCCGGCCGGCGGCATTTGGCCGCCTTTCATCCACGAAAACGTTTGCATCGTGACCGAAAACCACACGCTGAAGACACAAGATAAGAGGAGAATATGTCATTTGCATCGGATTACGCGATTTCGGCGTTTTTCGCGTAATCAAAATACTGCATAGCATTTGATTTACGCGTTTTTGCCATTTTTTGCGTAATCAAAATGCTCCCTGTTATTTGAATTACGCGTTTTTGGCGTTTTTCGTGTAATTCGGTGCACGTTCGTGGCCATGAAGGCCAGGGATTTGGGGACCAGGCGCCGGCATATAGGCATGCTTCCGCCGGGGAAATGGTCCTGGCGGACCCGTCCTTCCTCCGGTCGAAAGTCTTTGTCCTTCCCCCTAACCCTGCCACCGGGCGTCACGACCTATAGAACCGGTGTCAGGTTCTGAAGCGTCGTATGAAAATACGTATGTCTTATTCGACGACCTATAGAACAGGTGTCTGGTTCTGAAGCATTGAGAGGGGAATTTTGGCGAGGTAGATGGAGGCCCAGTCCCTGCCATACTTCTTGCATTCATGGCTGGAATAATAGCTTATCCAGAGTTCGTCATCCTTGAGCAACATGCCGGGATAACTGCTGTCCCTGTCGGAAGGAAGCATGATTACGGGGAAAAGCCAGCCCTCTTCGTTTCCCAGATACACGACAGTTTTCTTTATGGATTTGGGCAGGTACATCCTGGAAGCCGCTATGATTCCTCCGCCATACGGTATGAAATCAGGCCCTCCCAGCTGATAGTCCATCCTCGACCATTTCCAGTCGGTGAAAGGAGCCTCGGCTGTTCCCCACCATCCCATGTAAGACCCGCTGTCGCATCTGACCATCAGGGCCATCCTTCCGTCGGGAAGGAACTCGACTGCGGTCTCGGTAAGCCATTCCTCAGTTCCGAGGTCCTTCAATAAGTCGCAGACCATCTCGAAATGGACTCCGTCGGTTGTCTTGTAGAGTTCCAGAGCCTCATTGGTCTTGACGTCATAATTGACTGAATATCCGGTCCCTTCGTGCCACGTGATGTCCCATAGCCAGCCGAACCTGTGCTCCGCTTCATTTACGAAAACCACGTTCTCGGGCTCGGAGAAAGGCTCTCCATGCCTGCTGAAACTCACCATCGGTTCTGTCCCCTGGAATTTAAGGGTGGTGCCCTGATAGATGGATCCTCCGAACAAAAGCATCAGGGTACCATCAGGCATCACCGAAATTTTGGGATCCCTAAGGTCATAGCCTTCTTTGGAAAGCAGCGCGACCGACTCCCATTTCTTTCCGTCACGGGAAGAAATCACCCTGATTTTTCCTTCAGCCTTGCCGGTGCTGTCAAAAACGTGACCCCCTCCTTCCCGGAAGGTGCAATAGACGATGCCGTCATGTTCGGCCAGGGAGGTAAACGCGCAATACGCCTCATTCCCTCCCCAGATATGCTCTACGGAATACACGCTTTCGTGTTTACATGAAACGACAAATGCCGCGATGCACGCAGTGACGGCGACTGCCAATAAAGACCTTATCCTCATAATGTTAAGTTTTATACATTCAATCCATGTCGGATTATTTACAAAAATAATAATTTTAAAATAAAGTCCGGGCAACTGCTTTTTCAAACGGGTTCGTTCTTCCATAAGTTCAAAAAAACTGCGTCGAAGAAATTGAAAAAGTAAAATGCCGGGTGCGGGAATTTTCATTTCCGCGAAAAAATCTGTATATTGGCGGATATGGAAAAAGACGATAAAAAGATAATATTCTCGATGGTCGGGGTGAGCAAAATCATCCCTTCGAGCAACAAGACCCTTCTCAAGGACATTTACCTTTCATTCTTCTATGGGGCCAAAATCGGCATCATAGGTCTCAACGGCGCCGGAAAATCCACTCTTATGAAAATCATCGCCGGGATTGACAGTCCGACGAAGGGGGAAGTGGTGTTCGCGCCGGGTTATTCCGTCGGCTATCTGGAGCAGGACCCTTATCTGGATCCTGAAAAGACGGTGAAGGAGATAGTTCAGGAAGGGGTGCAGGAGGCCGTGGACCTTCTCGCCGAGTATGAGGAGATTAACAACAAATTCGCCCTGCCGGAGTATTATGAGGATCCGGACAAGATGCAGAAGCTGATGGACCGCCAGGCCGAGGTTCAGTCGAAGATAGATGCCTGTGATGCGTGGAGCCTGGACTCCAAACTGGAGAGGGCGATGGATGCCCTGCGCTGTCCTCCGGACGACCAGCTCGCAGCGAACCTGAGCGGAGGGGAAAGGAGGAGGGTGGCCCTGTGCCGTCTCCTTCTCCAGAAGCCGGACGTCCTTCTTCTGGACGAGCCCACCAACCACCTCGACGCCGAGTCCATCGACTGGCTGGAGCAGCACCTGCAGCAATATGAGGGCACGGTCATCGCCGTGACCCACGACCGATACTTCCTTGACCATGTGGCCGGATGGATCCTTGAGTTGGACCGCGGTGAGGGTATCCCCTGGAAGGGCAATTACAGCAGTTGGCTGGAACAGAAGACCCAGCGCCTGGCTCAGGAGGAAAAGACCGAGAGCAAGCGCCAGAAGACCCTCCAGCGTGAGTTGGAATGGGTGCGCATGGCCCCCAAGGCCCGTCAGGCCAAGGGTAAGGCACGTCTTAACAGTTATGACAAACTGTTGAACGAGACCGTCAAGGAAAAAGAGGAAAAACTCGAGATTTTCATCCCCAACGGCCCCCGCTTGGGCAACAAGGTCATCGAGGCGCAGCATGTTGCCAAGGCCTTCGGCAATAAACTGCTGTTTGACGACCTGAACTTCATGCTCCCGCCCAACGGCATCGTGGGCGTCATCGGTCCTAATGGTGCCGGCAAGACGACGCTGTTCCGGCTGATTATGGGCCTGGAGAAGCCCGATAGCGGCACGTTTGAGGTGGGCGAGACCGTCAAGGCCGTCTATGTCGACCAGCAGCACAC
>CAMOVV010000085.1 GCA_946627685.1 uncultured Bacteroidales bacterium | reverse complement strand
GGACCACAATGAACGAAATGGAGACTCCCCTGGTCATTTTCGGCAAAGGAATAAAGAAGGATCACCGCATCGAGGGCACGGTCATCCAGTACGACATTGCGGCTACCGTAGCCAAGGCCCTCGGGCTCACCAATATCCCCCAAAGCTGGAGAGGTATTCCGATTGAAGTTTTTGAATGAGAATCATGTTACGGAGAACAGTTGTTTTGGCCGTCGTGGCCGCCATGTGTACTGCAGCCTTTGCGGCCAAGCCCAGGACCCCGCTGGTAATAGATGCCTCTGAAGCCGGTGCTGTTGCAGACGGCAAGACTTTGAATACTGCTGTTTTGCAGAATGCCATCGACAAGATCTCTTCCGCAGGAGGAGGAACCCTAGTTCTTAAAGGGGGCTCTTTCCTCACAGGCAATCTTTTCCTCAAGGACAACGTGGAACTTCGCGTTGAGGCCGGAGCCACCCTGCTTGGCAGCACCAACCCTTTCGACTACACCCTTGTGACCGACACCAGCATCCCCGAGGGGAGGGGCTTGGACTCTGCCAGGATGGGACTTATCATCATCCACAAGGTGAAAAACGTCAAACTCAGCGGGTACGGCACCATCGACGGCCAGGGACGGGCTCTTGCCGTCGCCGTGGACAGCATAAACACCTACAACAAGAAGCACGGCGCTGAAAAGAGGGAACGCCCCGGAGAGATTTCGCGGCAGAAACTTCTGTTCGGCTCCGACTCGGACGGAATCACCATCGAAAACCTCAACATGCGCAACAGCGCCGTATGGGGAATCTCCTTCGACGGCTGCGAGAATGTCCGAGTGGAAGGTATAAAGGTTTATAACAGAGCCTATTGGAATAATGACGGCATTGACCTTACGGACAGCCGCCACGTTGTCATAAGGAACTGCGACATAAATTCCGCCGACGACGGAATCTGCTTCAAGTCCAACAGGGACGACTATGTCAACACCGATATCCTCATCGAGAACTGTTCCATAGCCTCCAGCGCCAGCGCCATCAAGTTCGGCACTGCCTCATACGGAATCTGGAAAGGCGTGGCCATCAGGAATATCAAGGTGCGTGACACCTTCCGTTCCGCCATTGCGATTGAGAGCGTGGACGGAGCCAGGATTGAAGACATACTTGTGGAGAACGTCTATGCCCGCAACACCGGCAACGGCATATTCCTCCGTCTGGGAAGACGGCGTGGTGACGGAGGCGGCTGCCTTCGCAACGTCACGATACGCAATTTAAGCTGCGAGGTGCCCGCAGGACGGCCCGACCAGGGATATGACATTCCCGGCCCCATCGTGGATTACCCTCACCACAATCCCTACCCCTGCTCCATCACCGGACTCCCGGCCAACCATGTCGAGAACGTCCTTATCGAAAATGTCGAGCTTATCCTTCCCGGAAGGGCCACCAAGGCCATGGGTTACGTTCCCCTTACCGACCTTGACCTCGTGCCTGAGAACGAAGCCGAGTATCCCGAGTACTCCATGTTCGGCGAGCTTCCCGCCTACGCTTTCTATGTCAGGCATGCCGACGGGGTAAAGTTCAGGAACATAAGGATTTTCCTCATGGAAGACGACTACCGCCCGGCCATAGTCGCCGATGATGCCCCGGGCATATCGTTCCAGAAAATTTCCCTTCCCCTCGGAAAGGACAAAGGTCAGATTTTCCTTCGCGGCTGCACCCTTGCGGACGGCAGCGAACCTATAGAATAGTTTATGGATTATATATGAGTGATATTGTTTTACGTTCAATTACGCTTGACGGAAAGGCTTCGGACATTCTCATCAGCTCCGACCGTATAAGCGAGATAGTCCCTGCCGGACACGGGTTTTCCTCTGACGTGCCTGCCGGAGCCGAAGAGATGGACTGCAAGGGGAAGACCGCGATTCCCGGGTTCTACAACATGCACACCCATGCGGCCATGTCCCTGATGAGAGGTATCGGAGAGGATGCCGCCAACCTCCAGGACTGGCTGAACATGATTTGGATGAAAGAAAAGAACATCGGAGCCGATTTCATCTATTGGGGAACGAAGGTGGCCTGCCTTGAAATGATTCGCACCGGCACCACGACTTTCAACGACCAGTACTGGTTCCAGGAAGCCGCCCACAAGGCTGCGGCCGAAATGGGTATAAGGTCCGTGATTTCCTATGTCATCCTCGACCGGAACGACCCCGAGGAGGCGGCAAGGCAGAGGGAACAGTGCGAAAAAAGCTATGAAGAATCCCTGAAATGGAATGACGGCGCGCTTTTCGAGGTCAGCGCCCATGCGGTTTATACCGTCAGCGAAGAAATGCTCCTGTGGGCTGCGGAGTTCGCAAGAAAGCGCTCCCTGCATCTGCATATCCACCTTTGCGAAACCAGAAAGGAGGTCGAAGACTGCAGGTCGCTTCATGGGGGCCTCTCCCCCGTTGAATACCTAGACAGGCTCGGCGTCCTCGGTCCCAATGTCATAGCTGCCCATACGCTGTGGCTGAGCGACAACGATGTCCGCCTGCTCGGCGAACACGGGGTGACCTGCGTCCACAACATAAACTCCAACACGAAGCTCGCGTCCGGGTACAAGTTCAGGTACAACGAATTGCGTGACGCAGGAGCAAACGTGTGCCTCGGCACCGACGGCTGCGCTTCCTCCAACAACCTCGACCTGCTTGAGGCGATGAAGACCTCGGCGATTGTCCAGAAGGCCTGGAGGGACGACACCCATGCCATGCCCCTGGGCGAGCTGTTCTCCCTCGCCACGACAAACGGAGCCAGGGCCCTCTCCCTTGACGGGGGCGTCATTGCCGAAGGCAAACTGGCCGACATTTCCATCGTCGATACCGACAGCACCTTCTTCCTCTCCCCCGCGCCCTTCCTTGCGAACCTCGTCTATTCCGCCCACAGCGACTGCATCGATTCTGTCATCGCCGGAGGCAGGTTCGTGATGAAACACAGGAAGGTGGAAGGAGAGAGCGAGATTCTCGAAGGCGCCCGCATGGTCCTGAAACAAATATCATAATCTAATAAATCATCATGGATAAAAGACTTAAAGCCATAACCGAAGCCGCCGGATACGTCAGGAAAGTCCTTGACGGCAGCAGCCTCAATCCCCTTGTCGGAATAGTGCTCGGCAGCGGCCTTGGCAAACTTGCCGACAAAATCCAGAATCCCGTGACCATTCCTTACAAGGATATCCCGGGCTTCCCCGTATCGACGGCCATCGGGCACAAGGGCAATTTCATCGCCGGCACCCTCGGCGGAAAGACCGTCATCGCCATGCAGGGCAGAATCCACTATTACGAAGGATATGGAATGGACCTTGTCACCCTGCCCATCAGGGTGATGGCCATGGTTGGCATCAAGTACCTCTTCGTGTCGAATGCCGCCGGAGGAATCAACTTTGATTTCCGGGTAGGCGACCTCATGATTATCAAGGACCATATCAACCTCATGCCCAATCCCCTCATCGGTCCCAACATCGACGAGCTCGGCCCCCGTTTCCCCGACATGACCCACCCCTACAACACCGCCCTCATCCAAAAGGCCGAGAGCATCGCGCAGGATCTTGGCATAGAGCTCCGTGAAGGCGTGTATATCGCCCTCACCGGCCCCAGTTACGAGACTCCGGCCGAATGGCATTTCTTCCGCAGCGTCGGAGCGGACGCCGTGGGTATGAGCACCGTGCCTGAGGTCATAGTGGCAAGGCACAACGGCATAATCGTCTTCGGAATGTCGGTCATCACGAATGCAGCACAGAAGACCTTCTCGGAAGATTACATGAATGACGGCCACGATGTCGTCAAAACCGCGGACGCTGCAGCCGATTCCATGACCCTCCTTTTCACAAAACTGATTGAAACACTCTGACCCAATGAAATACCTTTTTGTCATCTACCTTCTTCTCGGACTGTTCGCCGTCATATTCGGCATCGCCGGCCTCGTGAACGGAGACTCCTCCACCGGCACGTTCATAGCGATTCTCGCCATCGGCGCCTACTTCCTCGGACGCGGAGCCTACCTTGGCTTCGGAAAGAAGTACGACAGGTAGAAATATCAGATTATAAGGCGTTTTCCTCTGCTGGGCCCTGAAGCTTCCCCCGGGATGCGATATCCTTGAGGACAAGGCCCGCGAGTGTGAATCCGAAGATGGCCGTGACCGGACAAGTGGTACCGTTCACGGCCGCTTTCGTTGATTCCCCGTGATTTTCCGGTCCTTCCTCCCCTCCTGCGGCAGCGTTCTGAAGGACTTCGTCGTCGAACACGCAGAGAAAATCCTTCGAAGGCCAGCGACCGCTCTGGCGCATCCTTTTGCGGATAATGTACCCGAGGGGACAGCCCTTTACCTTTGAAAACGGGGCGACCTGCACCCTTGTCGGGTCCACCTTGAGAGCTGCCCCCATCGATGCGAAAAAGACCGTGTCACGGGAGCTTGCCTCTATCATCAAGGCTATTTTGTGGCGGAGGGAGTCGATGGCGTCGATTACGTAGTCGTAGCTGTCGAGATTATACTCCCCGGGCTCTTCTTCCCTGAAAAGGGCGGGGACGGCTGTTATTTCGGCGAAGGGGTTGATTTCGAGGAGTCTTTCCCTGAGGACTTCCACTTTGATACGGCCGACGGTTTTCGTGGTGGCCATCAGCTGGCGGTTGATATTGGTGGCGGCCACATCGTCGGAATCCACGATGGTAAGGTGGCCTATCCCGCTTCTGATGAGCCCTTCCGCGCACCAGCTGCCCACTCCTCCGGCTCCGAAAAGAATAACCTTCGCGGCGCCCAGGCGGTCCATAGCTTCCTTTCCCAGAAGCCGTTCCGTCCTCGAAAAAATTTCTTCCCGGGAAATCATATCTCCCAGGCTCCTCCACGGGCGAATACGGCTTCCACGATGCCGTCGTAGATGCCGGCCCGCTTTGCGAGGTCGAGAAGATTGAACCTCCACCTCATCAGCTGCACGATGGGGAACATCTGCCGGAGCTGTTCCCTGGTGAGGCCGATGTCCGAGGGGTCGGCGGGGGCTCCGACAATCCGGAAATGGTCCCTCATTTTCGCAAAGGACCATACCTGCGAGCGGAGAGCCGCGCTCATAAGGCCCCAATGCTCCTTGAAAAGGGTGAGTTCCCTGCGGACGGAATCCGCGTCAGTGTATTTTTTAGTTATGTTGTCATAGCCGAGGGTCGGCGCGGGAAAATCCTTGAACACTTCCGTGGCCCTTTCCTGTTCCTCCCTGAGAGAGGGCCAGGCGGCGACGCAGGCATCGACGTCTGTTTCCGAGAGGTCGTATTTTAGAAATTCATCGAAGACGGCGCACATCGTCAGGGTGCCTATCGCGACCTGGAATCCGTGGGACTGGAGCTTGCCGTTGAAACGGTGGCCGGTCATGTCGAGGATATGGCTGAAAAGATGGTCGCAACAGGAGGCCGGACGGCTGGAGCGGGCTGCCTGCATGGCGAAACCGCTGAGAGTGAGGCCTTCGAAGAGGTCGGCGATGGCGTCATGGTCCCCGGCGGCGACACCTTCCGGATTGGACAGGAAGGCGTCCAGGTCATCCTGGAGAATGTGCCAGGCGGCGGGAATGACGGCTTCCGCGCCGACAAGGTCCGCAATCATCCACTCCCCTCCCGCAGGAATTTTTGCTGCAAGGGCGGCATAGCCTGCGGCGGTCATTTCCTTCGGCGCGTTCGCTATAGTCTCTATGTCGGCCACGATGGCGACCGGAGCCGGGCAGTCGAAGGTCTGCTTGGCGTTTTGGTATGAAATGGAGGCTCCGAAGGAGGAGTAGCCGTCCACAGATGCGGCCGTGGGAACCGTAAGATATTGCTGGCCATGATGATGGGAGCAGAGCTTGCAAAGGTCGTTGATGACTCCGGAGCCCACTGCGACGGCTATGGGGAAGGAATCGGAAGGAGTCCTGAAAGCCTTGCCGGCATCGGCTTCGACGTGGTCTTCGGCGTTTTCTATGGCCTTCGCCGCCGAGGGGTC
>CAMOVV010000084.1 GCA_946627685.1 uncultured Bacteroidales bacterium | reverse complement strand
AGCACCGCAGCCTCTTCACCCCCAACCTCAAAATCGTCGTCGGCATTCCCTCCGGCAGCACCGAGGTTGAGATAAGGGCCGTGCGCGACTCTTCCGAACATGCCGGAGGACGCGACGTCTTCCTCATTTTCGAGCCAATGGCTGCAGCCCTCGGAATCGGCCTCGACGTCGAAGCTCCCAAGGGCAACATGGTGGTCGATATAGGAGGCGGCACCGCGGAGATTGCCGTCATCTCCCTCGGAGGCATCGTAGTCCAGGAGAGCATCCGCACCGCCGGCTACGTGTTCACCGACGACATCCAGCAGTACCTCAGGCAGCAGCACAACATCAAAGTGGGAGAAATCACCGCTGAAAAGATAAAAATCGCCGTGGGGTCTGTCATCACCGAGCTCGACGACGAGCCGGAGCCCTTCGTGGTACGCGGCCAGAATGTCATGACCGCCCTCCCCGTCGAGGCCACGATTTCCTACCAGGAAATAGCCCACTGCATCGACAAGTCCGTAGCCAAAATCGAGACCTCCATCCTCCACTGCCTGGAGAACACTCCCCCCGAGCTTTACTCCGACATAGTGGAGAACGGCATCTACCTCTCCGGCGGCGGCGCCCTTCTCAGGGGCATAGACAAGCGTTTTTCCGAAAAAGTGAATATCCAGTTCCACGTGGCTGAAGACCCCCTGAGGGCTGTGGCCCGCGGCACCTGCATCGCGCTCAAGAACACGTCCCACTATTCTTTCCTCATGAGATAAATGCCGAAAGAAAGGAAGATAATCCCTGCCGTTTTCACCCTGGCGGTCTTCATAATCCTGGAGATCGCCTCGTTGCGTATGGTTTCCTCCAACGGAAGCCTCCAGAGGATATGGCTCGCAAGGCAGGCGCATTTCTTCCAGGCAAAGGTCTGGGGCGGGGCCCAGAGCGTATTGCAATACTTCTCCCTCGGGAAACAGAACAAGGCCCTGGCGGAAGAGAACCACAAACTCCTGCTCGCCCTCGGTGAAAAAGGGGCCGCAAAAAGGGACGCAAGGGCCGATTCCCTGGCTGGAATGCTCGTCAGAAGCGATGATTTCCGCTATATTCCCGCGACGATAGTGAAGCTCAGCCGCAACCGGCAGCACAACTACCTCATAATCGACAAGGGCAGTGAGGACGGGGTGCATCTCCAGGACGGTATCGTCACTCCCTCCGGCATCGTCGGAATCGTGGATGCCGTCGAGAAGCATTACTCCTACGCCATCTCCTTCATGAACCCGGAAATAAGCATCAGCGCCCGCCTGGGCACCGAAGGGGCGGTGGGACCCCTTTCCTGGGACGGAAAATCCCGAAGGGGAGCCGTCCTGAAAGAGATTCCCCTCCAATTCAAGTTCCAGCCCGGAGACACGGTGTTCACCAGCGGATATTCAGCCATTTTCCCGCCTGACATCCCCCTGGGCACGACGGGAGAGGCCCGCATCGTGAACGGGGCTACCAACGAGATAAGCGTCAACCTTTTCCAGGATTTCTCCACCCTGAAATACGCCGTGGTCGTGGAGAACATCGGAAGGGAGGAGATAACCTCCCTTGAAATAACGGCTTACGGGGAGGAAAAACAATGAACCGCAATTTTATCCTCGTGTACATCCTCTTGCTGGCGGCCCAGATGCTGCTGAGCGATTTCGTGCGGGTTTCCCCCTACGTCACCCTTTCCATCCTTCCCGTGATGGTGCTCTGCATCCCCCTCAGGAACAGTCCCGTGACGGCTATGCTGATTGCCTTCGCCACAGGCCTTGCGGTGGACTTCTTCTCCGACGGAGTGCTGGGCCTGAACGCCCTCGCCCTCGTGCCCGTGGCCGCCCTGCGGAACCCCGTAATCCGCCTTGTCGCCGGCAACGAGATAATCGAAAAGAAGGACAACCTCTCCGTCCCGAAAATCGGCCTTGCAAAGTTCTCCACGGCGATACTGATGGTCCAGGCCGTTTTCCTCGCCATTTACATCCTCGCAGACGGGGCTGGAACGCGGTCACTCGCATTCAACGGCATACGTTTTTCCATCTCCTGGATTGCAGGATATTTGCTATCTTTGCTTGTTGTAGGCTTCCTCGCTCCGGATGACAGGTAAGAGAAGGAGCCTGAACCTTAAAACCTTCCGCTTTGCAGGATTACGATAACAGACCGGATAAGCTCATCATCGGGTTGGCGGTTGCGGCCGGCATCCTCCTGGTGAAGCTGTTCTTTATCCAGATAATAGATGACAAGTACAAGGCCGATGCGAGGAACAACTCCATGGTCTATGACATCATCTACCCCACGAGAGGGGTCATCTACGACAGGAACGGCACCATCCTCGTAGGCAACAAGGTGGCCTACGACATCCTCGTAACCCCCCGCGAGACAGGAGTTTTCGACACCCTTCTCCTCGCCTCCGTCCTGGGACAGGAGCCGGACTTCATCCGGACCAAGATGGCCGAGTACCAGAAGAACCGCAAAAGAATCGGCTACCAGGCCATGACCCTCCTGAAGCAGATTCCCCCCGAGACCTACATGAAATTCGCCGAAATCCAGTACAAGTTCCCCGGGTTCAAGGGTCAGGTGAGGTCCATCCGCGACTATCCTGTCAACGCCGGAGGGAACCTACTCGGCTATGTGTCGGAAGTGGACGGTGACTACATCAAAAAGCATCCGGACAATTACCGTTCGGGCGACTACGCCGGGAAAACGGGAATCGAAGCGGCCAGGGAGGCGGACCTGAGGGGAGAGAAGGGCTACCACATCTATCTTCGCAACTCCCGCAACCAGATAGAAACCAGATACATGGACGGAGAGATGGACAAGGAGGCCGTCCCCGGACACGACATAGTGACGACAATCGACGCCACCCTCCAGCAATACGGGCAGCAGCTCATGCAGAACAAGGTGGGCAGCGTGGTGGCCATCGAGCCGGCGACCGGGGAGATTCTCGCCATGGTGTCCAGCCCGGGAATCGACGTGAGCCAGCTCGCCGATATCAGCAAGCACTACAAGGAAATAGCGGCGAACCCCTACCGTCCCATGTTCAACCGCACCGTGCAGGCATCCTACCCTCCGGGTTCCGTGTTCAAGCTGGTGAACGGCCTGATAGGCCTCGAGGAAGGGGTGCTCACCCCGGATATGAGATATCCCTGCAACCACGGCTATTACTACAGCGGCAGCCACAAGCTCGGCTGTCACGGACACCCCTCCCCCCTGGACCTTGAACAGGCCGTCATGATGTCCTGCAACGGATATTTCTGCTATGTGTTGAAGAACGTGCTGGAGAACAGGAAGAAGTATTCTTCCACGGCGGAGGCTTTCGACAAATGGAGGGAATACACCCTCAGCATGGGTTTCGGCCGGAAACTCGGCAGCGACTTCCCCGCGGAACTCGGAGGAAACATCCCCACCTCAAAGTACTACAACAGGATTTACGGCAAGGGCGGCTGGAGGTTCTCCACCATAGTTTCGCTTTCCATCGGCCAGGGAGAAATCGGCGTGACTCCATTGCAGATTGCAAACCTCAGCGCCACCGTGGCCAACCGCGGCTACTACGTCATCCCCCACATAGTGAAGGAATCCGAGGGCGTGGAGCTTGACGAAAAATACAAGGAAAGGCAGTACACCATGGTGGACACGACTGAATACAAGAAGGTTATCCAGGGAATGTGGAGGGCTGTAAACTCAGGATTCGGCTCGGGCGGTACGGCGAGCATAGCGGCCGTCCCCGGCCTGGACATCTGCGGCAAGACGGGAACGGCCCAGAACCCTCGCGGAGCCGACAACTCCGTCTTTATCTGCTTCGCGCCGAAGGACAACCCCAAAATCGCCATCGCAGCATACATAGAAAACGCCGGATTCGGAGCCACATGGGCCTGTCCCATCGCCTCGCTGATGGTGGAAAAATATCTGAAAGGAGAAATCAGCGAAGACCGCAAGTATCTGGAGGACAGGGTACTTGAAGGGAATTTGATGTCCAGGGTAAAAACCGATTGATATGGCAGGAAACTACGAAAGGGCCCTGGGCAAGTCGCTCGACTGGAAGCTTATACTCATTTTCCTGATTCTCATCCTTATCGGCTGGGTGAACATCTATGCTTCCATCCACTCCTCCGAGCCCGCGTCCATTTTCGACTTCCAGTTCAGGTGCGGCAAACAGGCCGTATGGATACTTACATCCATAGTCCTGGCCCTTGTCATCCTCTTCGCCATCAATCCGAAGCTGTGGCAAGGCATCTCGGTGCCGGCATACCTGTTCGTCCTCATACTGCTGGTGGCCGTCATCTTTTTGGGGACGGACGTAAAGGGGTCCAAATCCTGGTTCGACTTCGGAGTAGTGAATTTCCAGCCGGCGGAAGTGTCGAAAATCACCACTTCCCTGCTTTTGGCGACAGTGATGTCCCGGCCTTCGTTCAAGCTGCCGAGAATCAAGGACCTGGCTGTCGTGGCGGCAATCATAGGCCTGCCGATGCTGGTGATAGTGGCGGAAAGCGAGACGGGCTCCGCCCTCGTCTATACCGGCTTCATCTTCGTCCTCTACAGGGAAGGCCTTTCCGGATGGACTCTCGTCGCCATAGGCATGGCCATCCTTCTTTTCATACTGACGCTCACCTGCTCCCCCCTCGTGTCGATGCTGGTCCTCATAGGTCTCATATCCTTCTTCAACGCCCTCGACTCGGGAAGGATTTTCAGGTGGCTGTTCATCTTCGTCCCCCTCATCGTCCTGTCGGCCTTCCTCCCGTCAATTTTCTCCTCCCTTGCCGAAAATCCTGATATTCCCGGCCTTGTCAAACAGATTAAACCCGTATGGCTGGTGCTGGGAGTTTCCGTCGCCGCCATCCCCATACTCATGGTGAAAGCCTGGAGGAACAAAGACAGCTTCCTCACCATGTCGTGCCTCGGACTGCTCGCCGGCGTCATCCTGATATTCTCCACCGATTTCATTTTCAACAACGTCCTCCAGGATCACCAGAGACAAAGAATCGAGGTGCTCCTTGGAATGAAGGAAGACCCCTCCGGAGTGGGTTACAACGTGAACCAAAGCATGATAGCCATCGGTTCCGGAGGTTTTTCGGGAAAGGGATTCCTGAACGGCACCCAGACCACCTACGGCTTCGTCCCGGAACAGACCACCGACTTCATCTTCTGCACCGTGGGAGAGGAATGGGGTTTCCTCGGCTGCGCCCTGGTCATCATTCTGTATGTGACGATGATATGGCGGATATTGCGGGGAGCGGAAAAGAGCCGGGAACCGTTCACGCGGATTTACGGCTACTGCGTGGCCTCCTGCATCTTCATGCATCTTTTCATAAATATCGGCATGACAATAGGCCTGATGCCCGTCATCGGCATTCCCCTTCCCTTCCTCAGCTACGGAGGTTCTTCCCTCTGGACCTTCACCATACTGCTATTCATCTTCATAGCCCTCGACAGGCAGGAAAAGAAATATTTTTAAACTATGGATAATAATAAAATTCCGGTACTGCTGCTCACCGGATACCTTGGAAGCGGCAAGACAACTCTCGTGAACAGGATTCTCTCGAACAGGAGGGGAATAAGGTTTGCGGTGATAGTGAATGATTTGGGAGAGGTGAACATCGACGCTTCCCTGATTGAGAAGGGCGGAATTGTGGGAGGAGGGGACGATTCCCTCGTGGCCCTGCAGAACGGCTGCATCTGCTGCACCCTCAAAATGGACCTCGTGAACCAGCTCTGCGACCTGACAAGACAGGGGAAATTCGACTATATCGTGATTGAAGCCAGCGGCATCTGCGAGCCCGCCCCCATCGCCCAGACAATCTGTTCCATCCCGGCCCTCGGACCCCAGTACAACGACGGCAGCCCCCTTCCGGCCCTCGACTGCATAGTCACCGTGGTCGATGCCCTGAGGATGGCCACCGAATTTAGCTGCGGCGACACCCTTCCCCTGCGGAATTTCGACGAACAGGACCTTGAAAGCCTTGTGATAGAGCAGATTGAATTCT